>CAZKZT010000131.1:4106-9608 GCA_964557265.1 uncultured Hyphomicrobium sp. | reverse complement strand
TCGCGCTCTATCAGTCGGGCGATGTCGATTACCTGGTTGCCACCGATGCGATCGGCATGGGCCTGAACCTCGACGTCGATCACGTCGCGTTCTCCGCGACGCGCAAGTTCGACGGCCACAACCATCGCGACCTGACCCCGGGCGAGCTGTCGCAGATCGCCGGCCGCGCCGGCCGTTACATGAACGACGGCACGTTCGGCGTCACGGGCGATGCCGAGCCGTTCTCCGCGGACATCATCGACCGCCTCGAGACGCATTCGTTCGACAGCGTGAAGGTTCTCCAGTGGCGCAACCGGAACCTCGATTTCGCAACCATCGAGCGCCTGCGCGACAGCCTGCGTGAAGCGCCGCGCGAGGCCCGCCTGCAGCGCGCGCGGATGGCCGACGATGTCGCCGCCCTCGAAGCCGTGAGTGCCGATGCCGACATCCGCAACGGCACGATTGGCCCCGCCGCCGTCGCGCGCCTGTGGGAGGTCTGCCAGGTTCCCGACTACCGCAAGATCTCCTCGCAGAGCCACGCCGAGCTGATCTCGACGCTTTACAAATTCCTGATGTCGCCGACCGAGCGCATCCCCACCGACTGGTTCGCCAATCAGGTCAGCCTCGCGGATCGCACCGACGGCGATATCGATACGCTCGCCAACCGCATCGCGCACATTCGTACCTGGACGTTTGTCGCCAACCGCGCCGACTGGCTCGACGATCATGCGCATTGGCAGGAGCGCACCCGCGCGATCGAGGACTCGCTCTCCGATGCGCTGCATGAGCAGCTGACGCAGCGTTTCATCGACAAGCGCACCAGCGCGCTGATGAAGGGGCTGCGCGACAAGGACGAGATGAACGCCGACATCGGCGCCGACGGCGCGATCATGGTCGAGAACCACTATGTCGGCCGCCTCAAGGGCTTCCGCTTCTCGCCCGATGCGAACGCCGAAGCACAAGGCATCCACGGCAAGACCGCGCGCAATGCCGCAGCTCACGTGCTCGGCAAGGAATTCACGATGCGGGCGCGGCGTGTCGCATCCGCCAAGACGGATGCATTCAAGCTGACGCGCCAGGGTCGCATTCTGTGGCGCGACGAGGAGATCGCGCGGCTCGATCCAGGCGAGGATCCGCTGAAGCCGCAGGTGGTGCTGCTGGCTGATGATACGCTTACCGGCCCCGACAAGGAGCGCGTCCAGCACCGGCTCGACACCTGGATCGGCGAAATCATCGGCGAGCGCCTGAAGCCGCTGATCGAGCTCAGCAGTGCCGAGGACCTTTCCGGCATGGCGCGCGGCATCGCGTTCCGCCTGAAGGAAGGTCTCGGCATCCTGGAGCGGCAGACTGTCGCCGAGGATGTTCGTTCGCTCGATCAGAATGCGCGCGCACAGTTGCGCAAGTACGGCGTGCGCTTCGGTGCCTTCAATATCTTCCTGCCGCTGCTGTTGAAGCCGGCGGCTGGCGAACTGCGCCTCGCGCTGTGGGGCCTGAAGCACGCGGGCGAGCACAATCTGACCCTCGAGACGCTGCCCGAGCCACCGAAGGCGGGGCGCACATCGGTTGTGGCCGACCCGGCGCTGCCGCCAGCTTACTATCGCGCGACCGGCTATCACCTCTGCGGCACGCGCGCGGTGCGCACGGACATCCTGGAACGCCTGTCGGATCTGATCCGGCCGCTGATTGCGTGGAAGCCCGGCGGCGGTTCCGCGCGGCCGAAGGGATCGACGGGCGACGGCGGTTTCGTCGTGATACCGGAGATGCTGTCGATCCTCGGCTGTTCGGCGGAGGAGTTGAGCGGCGTGCTGCGCGCGCTCGGTTTCCATGCCGAGCGCAAGACGCCGCCGAAGACGATGATCGATCCAGCGCCAATCGAGCCGGTCGCGCAACCCGCTGCCGAGGCAGCTTCGGACGCGGCGCCGGCTGCGGAGGCCACGCCGTCGGATGGGACCGCGCAAGCGGATGCGCCTGCTGCCGAGGCGCCAGCGACCGACGCCGTTGCGGTGCCGGACGCCGATGTCGTCGCCGCCGCCGCGCCTGAAACCGTGATCGCGGCGGAGCCTGCTGCAGCGGCCGAGGCAGAGCCTTCCCTCGAAGCGCCCGCAGTGGAAACCGTCGAGCCCGCCGCGGCTGTTGATGCGACCGCGCCCGAGGCCGCGACGCCGGACACGACCGAGCCTGTCGCAGCTGAGACTGTTGCCGAGGTCCTGGAAATCGAGATCTGGCGGCCACGGCGTCGCCATCGTGGCGAAGGCCGCGTCGACACGCGCCCGGACCGCCGGGGTGATGGCCGCCGCGGACACCAGGGCAACCGGCGCCCCAATCAGCGACCGAACCAGAACCAAGGTGAGTCACCGCAGGCGGCAGCCGCAACGGGCGCCGAGGGCGCGCCCGCCGAAACGCCAGCCGGCGAACAGCGCCGCGATGGCGGCGGCCGTCGCGGCCGTGATCGTCATCGCCGCAACGACGGTGGCCAGCGGTCGCGCGACGGTGCGCCCGCCCCCGCTCCGGCCCACGCGCGTGAAGGCGGCAGCGGTCCGCGCGACAATTCGGGCCGTCCGCCACGCGACGGTGACCGCCGCGATGGACGCCCTGATCGTGGCCAGCGTGATGATCGCGGCCGTCATGGTGGCGGGCGCGGCGACGGCCGTCGTGAGGATCGGCGTCCGCAGCGGGATGACCGCTCGCACGGCATGACGAGGTCCGCGGCGCCGCCCAAGCGCACCACCGCCGATCCGGATTCGCCGTTCGCGGCCTTGAGCGCACTGAAGCTGCAACTCGAGAAGCGAGGCAACGAGACGGGCTCCTGATGAGCGAGAAGGGTGAAGCTTCTGCTGGCGCCGCGGATCAGTTGCGGATCGACAAATGGCTTTGGTTCGCGCGCGTCGTGAAGTCGCGCACGATGGCCGCGGGGCTGGTCGAGGAAGGCAAGGTGCGCGTCAATCGCGAGCGGACGACGAAGCCGAGCCAGACCGTGCGCGTGGGCGATGTGCTGACCATCTCGGTCGGCGCGCGCATCCGCATCCTCGAAGTGGCAGCCATCGGCACCCGGCGTGGCCCCGCGAGCGAGGCGCAGGCGTTGTACGTTGATCGCTCGCCGCCGCCGCCCGCACCATCGGCGACGCCGACACCCATCAGCGGCGAACGCGCAGCTGGCGCCGGGCGGCCGACCAAGCGGGATCGCCGTCTCATCGGACGGCTTACCGATCCCGAGTGACCTGTGCTTGACGATGATCAAGGCAGCCGGCCGCCGCTGTCGCCACGGTGCCCGTCGAATGGCGGGGAAAGCTCAGACGAAGGAGATCACGCATGTATACCAACCTGCTCATTGCAAGCGATGGTTCGGAACTCGCCGGCAAGGCTGTCGCGCACGGCCTCGCGCTCGCCAAGGCGCTCGGTGCGAAGGTGACGGCGGTGATCGTCTCGGATCCCTGGACCGTTTTCAACGCCAACGACACGACGTTGTTCCCGATTGAGGAGTACGAGCGCGCCTGTGAGGAAGCGGCGATCAAGGTGCTCGATGACATCGCCGCACGCGCCAGCGCCGATGGCGTTGTCTGCACGACCCGCCACGTGAAGGACCAGTTCCCGGCCGAGGGCATCCTGGAAGCGGCGAAGGCCGCTGGCAGCGACCTGATCGTGATGGCCTCCCACGGTCGCCGCGGCGTGTCTCGGCTGCTGCTCGGCAGTCAGGCCAACCGGGTCGTCACGCAAAGTGAGATCCCGGTTCTGATCTGTCGCTGACGCATCTGGCGCGTGCTGCTGCACATTCCTGAATACCGTCTGTGCCGTTCGCGGCACAGCGCAGGCGGGAGTCTGTGGACGGATTGCAAATCTGGCTTGCCTGGCACCAGGGCGAAAATGCCATAAGTTAAACGATACTATGCGTTCTAGTTGCTTTGGAGAGTTGTGTCATGCGCGGGTCAGCAGGCGCCGATCATCGTTCCGTTCGTGGCGATTTCCAACTCAGTCGGCGGAGTCTCGTCGCGGCCGCGGCACTTCTGGTAACGGTCGGTTCGTCCAGGGCAGCGGAGGCCTTTGCGTGGCCATCCAGGAAACAAGCGGGCTTCAATAACCGTTCATCCGGCGGTGGCACATCGGACGCTGCGGGCGCAGGTTCGTTTGGCGACCTCACCGAAACCAATTGCTTTCTCAGCGGTACGCGGCTGTTGACGCGGGCGGGCGAAGTCCCGATCGAAACGCTCGGCATTGGCGACCTTGTCGTCACGCAGGATGGCCGCGCGCTTCCGGTCCGCTGGATCGGTCGGCGGACGTCGCGACGCGATGACAGCCTCGGCTGGTCCGACAGCGCGCGCCCGGTGCGCATCGCAAAAGACGCGCTCGGGCCGGATTGCCCGCACCGCGATCTCTACGTTTCGCGCGGGCATCTGCTTTATCTCAACGGCGTCCTCGTCGCGGCGGGCGATCTCATCAATGGCATGACGATTGCGCAGGTGACGCCGGAGACGGATGCAGTCGACTTCATCCACGTCGAGCTCGATACCCATGCCATTCTGTTGGCAGAGGGCGCGCCGTGCGACAGTCTTCTCGCGACGGACGAGATCCGGAGGCATTTCGACAATTACGAGACGTGCGTCGCTCTCCATGGAGCAGCGCGGGCCGTGGCCATGACGCCGTTTGCGCCCATCGTTTCATTCAAAGGCGGTCGCGGCGCGTTCAAGTCGCGGATGCGCAGCGCGTTGGCGCCGATCGTCGATATCCGCCAGTCGCTCGACATCGTGCGTGACGAGGTGGAGAGGCGGGCCATTCGGATGCGTGCGGCCTGAACGGCCGTCTGCTCTTCAGCCACTGTTTACCGCAATGGCCGCTTGCCCGCCGTTGCCGACCTGCGCCATAAGCGCTGGGCGCCGGCACTCTTCCCGGCCGGACAGAGGTAAACCGTGATCAATCCTTGGATTCTGCTCGGCATGTGCATCGTCGCCGAGGTTACCGCAACGCTGCTGCTGACCAAATCGGAAGGCTTCACGCGGCCGGCGCTCGGGTTCCTGTCGCTGGCGATTTTTGGCGGCTGCTTCGTCGGCCTGTCGATCGTGCTGACGCGCATTCCGGTCGGCATCACCTACGCGATCTGGGCAGGCTCCGGCATCGCGCTCGTCTCGTTGCTCGGCTGGTTATTCCTGCGCCAGACGCTGACGCCGATGCAGATCCTCTGCATCGCCATGATCGCGACCGGCGCCGTCGGCCTCAAGTTGACGACTTCGGCGTAAGGTCGGCGCGCGTCCCGCAATTGTCGGCGCGGCGGCGAGGCGCTACCGTCGGGTAACGGCAACGCAACCGGGGACGCGCACCCGCATGACACTGTCGGCACCCGTCAGAGACCTGATCGCCAACGTCCGCGAGCCGTTCGAGCGCGCCCGCGCCATGCCGCCGAGCGTCTACACGAGCCCGGATTTCCTCGAACGCGAACTTGCCGATGTGTTTGCGAAAGAGTGGGTCACGGTTGGCCGCGCCGACGCGCTGAAGACGCCCGCCGACTACGTCACCTACGCACTCGCCGGCCAG
>CAZKZT010000131.1:0-4096 GCA_964557265.1 uncultured Hyphomicrobium sp. | reverse complement strand
GGCGAGTTCGTAGGTGACGTAGTCGCCGGCCAGCCGATCTTCGTCATCCGCGACGGTGCCGGCCAGCTGCGCGCGATGTCGAACGTATGCCTCCATCGCATGTCGACGCTGCTCGAAGGCGCGGGAAACAAGCGCGTCATCGTGTGCCCCTATCACGCCTGGACGTACAACCTCGACGGCACTTTGCGTGCCGCTCCGGCGATGCATCTCAATACCGAGTTCTGCGCCGACCACTACCGCTTGCCGACGGTGCGCTGCGAAGAATGGCTCGGCTGGATCATGGTGACGCTCAACCCGGATCTGCCGCCGGTCGCCGAGCACCTCGCCGAGGTGCAGGGCCTGATCGACGACTACGCCATGGAGACCTACGTCGAGACCTTCCGCGAAACCCACATCTGGGACACCAACTGGAAGATCCTCGCCGAGAATTTCATGGAGAGCTATCACCTGCCAATGTGCCATGCGGGCACGATCGGCGGTCTCTCCAAGCTCGAGGAGATGGATTGTCCGCCGGGCTTGCCGACGTTCAACTATCACACCATCCTCAAGGACGGGACGCTCAAGATCGCCCTCGCGCACCCCGACAACACGCGCATGAAGGGCGACCGGCGGCGCACCACATTCCTGCTTGCTGTCTATCCGAGCATGCTCGTCACGCTGACGCCCGGCTACTTCTGGTATCTGTCGCTGCATCCGCATGGCGTCGGTCAGGTGCACATGATCTTCGGCGGCGGCATGTCACCGGACTTCGTCAACTCGCCCGATGCGCAGGAGAGCTTCGCCAAGCTCAAGACGCTGCTCGACCACGTCAACGTCGAGGACCGCGGTTGCACGGAGCGGGTCTACCGCGGTGTATCAGCAGGGGCCGCACGGGCCGGCCACCTGAGCCACCTCGAGCGCCCAAACTACGATTTCGCGCAGTACCTGGCCGAGAAGACCGGCGGTTTCAGCCGTGAATTTAGTGGCAAAAGTCCCACGCCCCCCTGTGTGTAGATCGCTTGTGCGGCTCAGCCGCCTTGTCCTGCCGTTCTACTCAGGGTTAGGTAAATGCGGGGTGCAGCATGGTGATTCCCGTGCTGTGCGGAGCGATGAAAAAATCGGGGGTTCAATGAACTCGGTACGCGCGGTGTGGCTCAGCGTCCTTGTCGGAACCGGCGCGATGTGCGCGACGTCGGCGGCGCAGGCCCAGAACTGGTCCGGCAGCGGTGCTCCAGCCTTCCAGAGCGACATCGACCGCCAGAAGCGCGAGCGTGAGGCGCGCCGCGAGCAGCTGCGCTCGGTTCACCCGGTCAAATACCCCAAGTTCATGGATGGCGGTGCGAAGCCCGACATCAAGCCCGAGGCGCCGCCGATCGCCTACCTCAGCCAGAACGAGGCGCCCGGTACGGTCATCGTCGATACCGGTGGTCGCAAGCTCTACTACGTGCTGCCCGGCAATCGTGCGTACGAGTATCCGATTTCCGTGGGACGAGATGGCTTCACGTGGACGGGGACCGAGCGGATCAGCCGCGTCGCCGCGTGGCCGTCATGGACGCCGCCAGCCGAGATGCACAAGCGTCAGCCCGGCCTGCCGATCACGGTATCGGGTGGCGTCATCAATCCGCTTGGTGCGAAGGCGCTGTATCTCGGCAATACGATCTATCGTATCCACGGCACCAACAACGAGCGTTCGATTGGCCGCGCGTCGTCATCCGGCTGCTTCCGGATGATGAACCAGCATGTGATTCATCTCGCGACGCTGGCCAAGATCGGGACGACGGTGCGCGTCGTGTCGAACTATTCCGGCGCCAGCACCAACGCGCCGATGTCGTCGCTGTTCTCGGGCTTCAGCTTTGGCGGCGATACGCCGCCCGCCAAGTCGGCCAAGCGCGCCAAGGGTTCGAAGAAGGCGAAGAGCGCGAAGCTGGTCAAGTCAGCGAGCAAGAAGGAATAGAGCCTGCGCCACGGGCTGCAGCCGCCAAATCTGCGCGTCACACCTTGATCAGCCGCAGTGACGTTCCCCACGGGTCACTCACTTCGACGCCGCCGCTGATCGCGGTCACCGGTGTGCCGTTCATTCTCAGGCGCTCGGTCTGACCGGTCAGCAGATCGTCTTCGGCAACGTGCAGCGAGAACCAATCGAGGCCGGTGCTGTTGGGCTTGCGCGCGCCCGCACCACCGCTCCGCCAGACATTGATCGCGATGTGATGGTGGTAGCCGCCCGACGCGAGGAATGCCGAGTGTGATGTCTGGCCCCGTGTCGACGCGAGGCCAAGCGCGTCCAGATAGAACGCGCGCCCCTTCGGGATATCGCCGACCCGCAGGTGCATGTGGCCGATCCGCAGGCCGTCGGGTGCGGTGGCGTACGGCACGTGGTTGTCGCGCACCAGCTCGACGATGTCGTCGATGTCGAGATTGTGGGTGCCCATGGTCACGGTCCCATCGCGCCATTCCCACCTGTCGGCCGGCCGATCGCTATAGACCTCGATTCCGTTGCCTTCGGGATCGTCGAGATAGATAGCCTCACTGACGCTGTGGTCGGCGAAGCCGGTCAGCGGGATGCGGGTCCGCGCGGCGTGCACGAGCCAGCGCGCGAGGTCGTGCCGGGTCGGCATCAGGAACGCGATATGGAAGAGGCCGGCTTCCGTCTGATCTTCGAAGGGTGCGTCAGGCCGCGACACCAGATGCAGCAGCGGTACGCCGGGTACACCCATGACGGCGCGGTCGGGCGTCTTCTCGATCACCGCGAGCCCGAGCGCTGTTCGGTAGTAGCCGGCCATCTTGTCGAGATCGCGGACACGGAGCGCGGCTTGACCGCAACGGATCGGTGTGCGGTTGGCGAAGGGCAGCTCGCCTGCGGGGCCCATTGATCGGGCCTGCGCGAGATGAATGCCGCCGCCCGGAATACCGCCCTCGGCACGCACCGCGCCTGCCGTCGCCGCCGATAATGTGGATACGCCCGCCAGTCGCAGCAGCGCGCGCCGTGTAAAATCGCCAACCATGAGAATTTCGCCGATTCGTTGCAGATGGCGTCATCTACGCAGGGGGCCGCGCATCCGCACCTCACAACTGCGTGCAATGTCTTGATCGACGGCGTTACCGGCCTCTCAGGGCCCTGCCGGTTGCGGATCTTGGCTGGGGCGGGAGGGTTCGAACCTCCGCATGGCGGAATCAAAATCCGCTGCCTTACCACTTGGCTACGCCCCACCACGGTCCGGTGAACGATGCGTTCCCGGACTGCGTACGCCACCGAGGATCACTGTAGCCCCCGAAGCGCGGCGGACCATAGCCGCTCCGCCGGATGCCCGCAATAAGAGCCAGCGACCGATCTGCCAGCCCCCGTGCATTGGCCGAGCGACGGCACCTTCGCGCCTCTATTGGGCGGGATTCAGCGCCATTGTGGGTTCGTCCCGAAGCCGTGCTTGATCTCCTGGTGCCCGTTGCTTATAGCTCTCCCCGACGGAGGCGTGGCCGAGTGGCTTAAGGCGGCGGTTTGCTAAATCGTTGTACTCGGAAACGGGTACCGGAGGTTCGAATCCTCTCGCCTCCGCCATTTCGATGATCGTCCTTAATTCTCTTGTATATCAACGGCCTAAAGTTCATTCACGGACGCCCGCTCCCCCAATCGCTCCCCCAATGCTCCCCCAAAGTGGCTTGATCTGACCATCTCCCGTGCTGTTTGATGGCGCCTCCACGCAGCATGAGAGCGGGCGAGCACAATGCATGGCAGTGCGCCTTCGATACGATCACCTTGAGTTCCACGGCCGTCAGTGGCGTGCTGTCGTTCGTGTCCCCCGGCATCTCGTCGCGAGCGTTGGCAAGACAGTCTTCAAGAAGGGCCTCCACACCGATAGCCGCAGCGAGGCGGAGCTACGGGCTTTGCCCTTCATCCGCGAGTGCTTAGCGACCCTCCGTGAAGCACAACGCAAGGCGAAGTCCGCACCACTCGATCCTGTTGCCGCTGATGCGCTCGAATGGCACACCGACCGGCAGATCGTCAACGAACGACTCCAGATCGTGCAGGAGCGGCTGCCCGACGGGATCAATCCACAACTTGCGCCCATCTCGTCGGTGATGGGGCAGATTGTGATGCTCGGCATGTGGAGCGACGGCGACC
>CAZKZT010000130.1:0-9653 GCA_964557265.1 uncultured Hyphomicrobium sp. | reverse complement strand
CCGCCAGCATCGGGCATCGCGCTCGGTTTCGACCGGCTGGTGATGCTGGCGGCATATGCGCCAGCGCTGCCAAAAAATCCTGGTCGATCGGATAGCGTTCGCCGTAAACGCGCTGTTTCTCGGTCATTTCGATCTCGAACCGGCGGCGCTGCTCCACGGGATCCGTCAACTCGCCGAACGCGTTCGCCAGCTCGACGCCGCAGGCATAAAGCTCGAACCGCTCGGCGACACGCGTATCGCCGGGGGACGGCCGTGCCAAGGCAGCCTCGACCGCGGGATACTCCATCAGGATCGTCGCCGGCCCGCGCCCGATCACCGGCTCGATGCAATCGACGATGACACGGCTGAAAATGTCCGACCAGGTGTCATCCTCTGCCACGCGGATCCCGACCGCCAGAGCCGCCGTTGCCAGCGCGTCACGGTCGGCGGCTCCTCCGTCGCCGAGCGTTGCCAGCAGGTCGATCCGGGCATGGCGGCGAAACGCCTCCGCCACCGTCAAGCGCTCGGGCGGCGTCGAAGGATCGACCGGCACGTCACGCCAGGTCAGCAGGTCCGTGCCCGCCGCCGCCGCCGCGAGAGGCAATATCTCGGCGCAGTCCCGCATCAGGGTCTCGTAGGACTCGCCCGCGCGGTACCATTCAAGCATCGTGAACTCGGGATGGTGGAGCGGCCCGCGCTCGCGGTTACGGTAGGCCGGCGCGAACGTGAACAGGCGGCGCTCACCCGCCGCCAGGAGCTTCTTGCAGGCGAACTCCGGCGATGTGTGCAGGTAAAGCGGCGCGGCGCGCCCCCCTTCGGTGCGAAATTCCGTCGCGAAGGCATGGAGATGCGCCTCGTTGCCCGGCGACACCTGCAACACGCTGGTTTCGACCTCGACGAAACCCCGGTCCTCGAACCAGCGGCGCAGCGCGGCCTTGATCTGCCCGCGCGCGAGCAGAAACGGCCGCCGGTCGGCGTGCTTGTCGGGATGCCACCACGGGCGCTCCTCGGGACGCTGGGTCATGCGGCCAGCTCAGGCTCCAAATTGGGAACAGAAACGGTCCTCGTCCGGACAATACCAGCTCCATAGGCCTGAGCGCAGCTTGCGCCTCGAGCCCCGAAACGGCTATGAAGCCCGCTAAACGACGATACTTAGCGGCCCCAGGCGGGGAAATGGACGGAGAACGGTTTCGTGGTCAAGATTATCGCAAGCGAAGTTCGCAAAGGCAACGTGCTGGAGATCGACGGCGATCTCTGCACCGTCCTGAAGGCGGAAAGCATCCGTCCCGGCAAGGGCACACCTACCACCCACATCGACATGCGCCGCATCTCGGACGGCGTGAAGATCGTCAAGAGCTACCGGACGACGGAAACGGTCGAACGCGCCTTCCTCGACGAGAAGTACTACGATTACTTGTACGAAGACGACATGGGCTTCAATTTCATGGAGCCTGAAACCTATGACCAGATCGCCGTTCCGAAGGATCTGCTCGGTGAATCCGGCCAGTGGCTGGTCGAGAACATGCGTTGCTCGATCAAGCTGTTCGAAGGCCAGCCCGTCGCCATCGAACTCCCGCAGCGGGTCGTTTTCGAGATCGTCGAGGCTGACCCGGTGGTCAAGGGTCAGACCGCCTCCTCGTCCTACAAGCCCGCCAAGCTCTCGAACGGCGCCCGCGTGATGGTGCCGCCGCACATCGAATCCGGCACCCGGATCGTGGTGATGACCGAAGACGGCTCCTACGTCGAACGCGCCAAGGATTGAGGCGCGGTGCCACTGCCGCATGGGTCCCCTGCGCGGCAGACCGTTGGCGGCCGGCCCCCATCCGACGCAAAGTGAACCATCTTTTCCGTTCGTGGGGGCAATCTGATGGATGTTCGCCTGCGGCGAACTCGATCATAGATCTGCGGTGACATGAGTTCAGCGACAAAAGACTAAAACCGGTTTCCTCCAACCGCCGCTGCCAGGACAGCACACCGCATGCTCAAGAACCCGCCGCTACTGACCGTTCGCCGCAACTGGCAGCGACCGGATGCCTTTACGCTTGGCCGCCTCAAAGGCGTGCAGACCGGCCAGGCTGTTGACGCCATGGGCGGTCGCGGGGCGCTCGATTCCGCGATCAAGGCGGTCGATCCCGCCAACGCGATGTTCCTCGGCACGGCACTGCCCTGCGAGACCGGCCCGAACGACAATCTCGCGATCCTCGCCGCTGTGGCACTCGCTCAGCCGGGCGATGTGATCATCGCCGCATCGGAGGGCTTTGCCCAGTCGGCGGTCGTTGGCGACAACGTCACCCTGGTCGCCAAGAACAAGGGCGCCGCAGCCATCGTCATCGACGGCATGGCGCGTGACATCGTCGGCATCGCGCCGATCGGTCTTCCAGTGTTCGCGCGCGGCATCACACCGAACTCCTGCGTCCGGAGCGGCCCGGGGAAGGTCGGCCTGCCGGTCGTCATCGGCGGTACGGTCATCGAGGCCGGTGACATCCTTATCGGCGATGCCGACGGCGTCGTCGTGATTCCGCGCAAGCATCTCCACACGATTCTGCCGCTGATCGAAGAAGTTCAGGCCGCCGAAGGCGCCACCCAGGACAAGATCAAACGCGGCTTCACCAATCTCGGCGGCATCGAAGATCTGCTGGTTTCTGATCAGGTCCGGTACGTCGATTGAATTCGGCCGGCACTTGCGCCGGCCGCGCCACAACGGAGGAAACGGATGGCAACCAACAAGAAGAAAGTGCTCTACACCGACTCGATGGGAACGGCAGGCGTCGAACTGCTGGCGACGCGCGGCGACGTCGAGGCGATCCCGTTCCCGAATACGGCGCAGGACGAGGTCTACCGCGACATTCTTAAAAAGCACGCCCCGGTGCACGCGACGATCCTTGGCGCTACCCGTTTTCGCGGCGCTGAGCTCGATGCGGCCGCAGGCATGGAGTGCGTCGCACGCGTCGGCGTCGGCTTCGACGCGATCGACATTCCGGCGATGACAGCGGCCAAGGTGCCCGTGATGATCGCCGGCACGGCCAATTCCCCGTCGGTCGCCGAACACGCGATGAGCTTCATGCTGACGCTCGCCCGCAAGGGACCGGAGCTGTCAGCGCTGGTCAAGGACGGCCGCTGGGCGGATCGCATCAAGCCGGCGATGATCTCGAACGACATGTTCGAGAAAACGCTGCTGATCGTCGGCTTCGGCCGCATCGGCACGCGCACGGCCAAGCGCTGCCTGGCGATGGAGATGAACGTCCTCGTCTATGATCCGTTCGTATCGGCCGAAACGATCAAAGCGGCCGGTTGCGAGCCGGTGACGGATCTCGACGCCGCTCTGCCGCGCGCCGACTTCGTCACGCTCCATTGTCCCAAGACGCCGCAGACGGTCGGGATGTTCGGCGCCAAGCAGATGAAGGCGATGAAGCGTACCGCGTATCTGGTCTCGACCGCGCGTGGCGGCATCGTGGATGAGACGGCGCTGCACGCCGCGCTGACCGATGGCACGCTGCCGGCTGCGGCACTCGACGTGTTCGATCGCGAGCCGCCGGATCCGGCGAACCCGCTGTTCAAGCTGCCGAACCTGATTGCGTCGCCGCACATCGCCGGCGTCACGGCCGAGGCCATGCAGCGCATGTCGGTCGAAGCCGTGAAGAACATCTTCGCCGTGTTCGATGGTGCGCCGCGCAAAGAGAACGCAGTCAATCCGGAGATCTACGGCTGAGCCGCGATCACCTTCGCAATCACGAAACGGCCCGCACCACGCGGGCCGTTTTCATTTGTGCTTACGACTTGCCGAGGAACGCCCGCGCGGCGCCGGTGTCGATCAGCGGATAGACCTCGAACGTCGCCGGGATGATCTCGGCCCACTCGTTCATGAGGCGATGCAGCGTTTCATTGTCGGGCACATCGAACAGCACGATCGCGCCACGGCCCGTGCGCGCCCACACGGCTTTGCAAAGTCCGCTCGCCTGGATCGGTGCCAGCCACTCCCAATACGCCTTGCGGCTCGGCACCATCGTCGACGGCTTCTCCGGCCGCGGCGTCGAGATCACCATGAAGAGCATGCGCTTCCCCCGAGTTGTTGCTGGTCAGATCAACTTGCGGCGCGCGAGATTACGCATCAGATCGCTGACGCCGAACGTCCACGGCGGTGCCTTGTCGGCATGCGCCATGACGTTGACCAGCGCACCGAGCGGCGCGGCGTGAATGGTGACGATGTCGCCTTCCTTGTGGGTGAACCCCATGCCTTTCTCACCGCGATCCTCGCTCGGCGCGAACATCGTGCCGAGATAGAGGATGGCGCCATCGGGATACTGATGCGTCTTACCGATCAGCTCGCCGACGAGATCGGCCGGATCGCGCGCGATCTCCGTCATCGACGACTTGCCGGTGAGGCGAAACCCTTCAGGGCCATCGACCGTGAGATGCACATCGAGTGCCCTTACCGTATCGAGCGAGAACGTATCGTCGAAGAAACGCACGAAGGGTCCAACTGAAGCCGACGCGTTGTTGTCCTTCGCCTTCGACAGCAGCAGCGCCGAGCGGCCCTCGAAATCGCGGAGGTTGACGTCGTTGCCGAGCGCCGCGCCGACAATCGCGCCTTTCGCGTTCACCAGCAGCGCCACCTCCGGCTCGGGATTGTTCCACGTCGAGCGCGGATGGAGACCGGCGGTCATGCCATGGCCGACCGCCGACAGCGGCTGCGCCTTGGTGAAGATCTCCGCGTCCTCACCTATGCCGACTTCGAGATACTGAGACCACGCGCCAGCCGCGATCAGCGTCTGCTTCAGCGCCAGCGCCTGCTTCGATCCTGGCTTGAGCGCGCGCAGATCGCCACCAAGCTGGGCCTGCACCTGACTGCGGATCGCGTCCGCTTTCTCCGGCGCGCCTTTGGCTTGTTCCTCGATGACGCGCTCGAGCATCGAACGCGGGAAAGTGACACCGGCCGCTTTGACCGCCTGCAAATCAATCGGCGTCAACAGCGAGGGCTTCGACGCGTCGCGATACATCTCCGGCGTGTTGGCGAGAATTTCGCCGAGCGTGCCGATACGCTCTCCCGCGCCCTCGCGTACGATTGCCACCGCGTCGTCGCGCTCGGCGAGATCGCGCATCGTCGCCGCGTGATGCGAGATATCGTAGACGCCATCCGCACGCACCGCGACGACGGATGGTCCCGCCACATCAGGGCGCCAGACCCGCCCCGCCAATGCACCTGCCGTGCCGTCACTCGGCAGTGTCAGGGCTTCCGTCATCCGCGTCCGCATGGCGTTACTCCTCCTAGAGCTGATCTTATTCGCCGGTCTTGGCGCCGGTATCGTTCGATAGTGGCGCACCGAGCTGGCTGCTCGGCTTCACGTCGCGCGCCGTGGTGTAGATCAGGAGGCCCGTGCCCAGCGCGCCCGCGATGGTAGCAAAGATCCACTGGTAGGCGACTGGAGAATAGCCAGCAGCAGTTGCGGGAAAATAGCTCGGAATGAATCCCGTCACGACGGGGAGCATCCCGCAACCGATCAGCTGCGCCATGTTCGCAGTCGTGGCGCCGCGCCCGACGAGACGGTCGGGATAGAAGGTGCGGGCGTGCGTCACGACCATCACGCCA
Source organism: uncultured Hyphomicrobium sp. (assembly GCA_964557265.1). Classification (GTDB taxonomy): domain Bacteria; phylum Pseudomonadota; class Alphaproteobacteria; order Rhizobiales; family Hyphomicrobiaceae. Next base: position 4,087 of record CAZKZT010000130.1, on the reverse strand, counting down.
TAGGCCGAGATCGTGCAGAGGGCGACCAGCAGCACGATCGCGAGCGCTGTCGGCGGATGCGGCGTTGCCGCGAGCGCTACGAGCACGAGCACGGTGGCCGCCGCCCCGCACATCGCGACGCGCTTGCGGCTGTCGAAAACGCGATCGAGCGGCCCATAGATCAGCACCCCCACGGTCTGGCCGAGCGCCATCGCGATCAGCACGTTGCCGCGGGCCACACCGTCGAGGCCATGGACGTCATGCAGATAGGGCCCCGCCCAAAGGCCCATCATCGTCGCAGTAACCGCGTAGGCGACCGTCTGCAGACCGAACACGCGCCACAGCCCCGGCAGGCGCAGAACCTCGATGAAACCGGTCAGCGCTGCGCCAAACCGCTCCGGCGGGTTGGGAGGCCGAACCACGCCGGGCGGATCGTCCCGCACCAGCCACACGAACAACAGGCCGACGAGCGCCGCCACGCCCGCCATGATCACGAACGTCGTCCGCCACCCGATCAAGGTCGAAGCCACAGCCAGCGGCGTACCCGCCAGCACCACGCCGAGCATGCTGAGGCTGAAGACCCAGCTCATCGCCGTCGCCCAGCGCGTGCGCGGATACCAACGTGAGCACAGCACGACGACCGACATGAAACTGCCGCCGAAGCCGAGGCCGAGCAGGAACCGCGCGGCGATCAACTCGCTGCCATCGCGCACCATCGCGTGCCACACCGCCCCCGCAACGCCGAGCCCGGCGAGCAGGCCGACCGTCCACCGCACGCCGATGCGATCGAAGAGAATGCCGACCGGCACCTGCGCTGCGAGCAGCGCGAAAAAGAAGATGGCGTTGGCGAGCCCCAACGCCTCCGAGGTGAGTTTGAGTTCGACGATCAGCTCTGGAGCGAGGACGGTGAGGTTCGACCTGAAGAACTGCGACAGGATCGTCGTCGCCGAAAGCATGACGATGAGGATCGCGGCGGCTCGCGCGGGAGGGTTCGAGATCACGATGGGAAACTCCGGCAGGCAGCCGAACGGCGCTACGGTTGGCCGTCGGTGTGCCACTCCGGCGACGCGCGCGCAATCGCCTTCGCGGCGCGCATCTGCCAGACTGGGATGCTCCAAACGCCTATGCGTTGCCGCAATGTTCTGCGATGGTCGTGCATCTGTAGCGTTAGATTCGAGTTGTGTGTCCGATGATCGAGTCCGTCTTCGCCGTTGTCGAGCCGCCGAGCGTGCCCGTGAGCGTCAACGGCGTGCCGCGTCCGCTGCTGGAGGCCGACGCCATCGAGATCTGGATCGCGCGCTGGCTACGCGTGCGGCGGAAGGATCTGATCCAGCGCTACGGCTGCGATCCGCGCCAGCTCTACGCGATCTGGTGGGGTGAGCGCTTTCCGGGAAGCCGCGCCAAGGCCGAAGATGTGTTCCGCGATCGCCATCCTGGCCTCGTCGATCGCGTCAGCTTCGGCTATCGCCGCATCCCGCGCGGACCGATGAAGGAGGCCGAGGGCCAGCTCAGCCTGTTCGAGTGACGCTCACAGGAACAGCACATTCCGGGTCGCGATCTCGCTGCCCCAGGTCGTGTTCGCCCCGAGCGCGGCAATCGTCGGCAACGCTTCGAGCCGCTTGCCGTTGTGCACGATGAAGGCGCTGTAGCGATACTTTTCGCAAACCTCCCGCGTCACCGCGAGTGGATCCACGTAGGTGCCCGACAGCAGCTCCAGCAGCAGCCCCGGATGATCGCGCGCTATCGTCTCGCGTGCGCCCTCGAGCACTTCCAGTTCGCTGCCCTCGACATCGACCTTGATGAACTGCACACCGCGCAAATCGAACGCATCGAGCGTCCGCACGCCGACCTTGATCACGGTCTGCCGATCGAACTGACTATGCGAATTCTTGAGATTGCCCGCGAGATGCAGCTCGCTGCCGTCCGCTGCGAGCGGCACGAAGAACGACGCCTCGCCCGTCTCGTTCGACAGCGCCAACTGGTACACTTCGGCGCGATTGCCGAGCATGTCGGCGGCGAACGCCGCAAACTCCGGGTTGGCTTCGAACGCGTGGACGACGGCACCAAGCTCGCTCAGCGCATAGGCATAGACGCCCTCGTTGGCGCCGATGTCCACCGCGACCCCGCCCCGGCCCACCAACGACCCGAGCATCGCCAGCTCGGGTTCGCCACCATCCAGCTCCTCGCGCAGGCGGCGGGCGTAGAATGCGTCGGGTGTCTCGCTCAATGCCTCTTCCTTATTTCTTCTCCATCAGCAGCGTGCCGACCCGCTCGATGGCTTTGCGGATGTTCTCGATCGAGTTCGCGTACGAGAAGCGGATATAGCCCTCGCCGTGGATGCCGAAGCTGGTGCCGGCGACCGTCGCCACCCCTGCTTCTTCAAGCATCCGGTTCTGCAACTCGCGCGCGCTCATGCCGGTTCCGGTCACGTTCGGAAACGCGTAGAACGCGCCGCCCGGATCAACGCAGCGGAAGCCCGGCAACTGGTTCAACATCGGCACGATGGCGCGGCGGCGCTCATCGAACGCCTTGACCATGCGATGAACCTCGTCCTGCGGGCCTTCGAGCGCAGCAATACCGGCGAATTGCGTCGGTGCGTTGACGCAGGAATGGCTGTTCACGCAAAGGCGAACAACTGTGTCCACGATCGACTTCGGCCATACCGAGAAGCCGAGCCGCCAGCCGGTCATCGCGTAGGTCTTCGACCAGCCGTCGAGAATGATCAGCCGGTCGCGGATTTCCGGATAGCGCAGGAAGCTCTCGTGCTGACGGCCCTCGTAGAGCATCTGGCTGTAGATCTCGTCCGACATCACGGTCACGTGCGGATGCTTCGCGAGGCCCGCGACGAGCTTCGCCACCTCCTCCTTCGGCACCGCGCCGCCGGTCGGATTGCCGGGGCTGTTGAGGATGATCAGCGATGTTTTCGGCGTGATCTGCGCCAGCACCTCGTCGGCGCTGAACGCGAAACCGTTCTCTTCGCGCAGCGCGATCGGCACCGCTGTGGCGCCGGAATACTGGATCATCGAGCGATAGATCGGGAAGCCAGGGTCCGGATACATGATCTCGGCGCCGGGCTGGCCGAACATGAGCACCGCGAAGAACATCGTCGGCTTGCCGCCTGGCATGATGACGATGTTGTCGGGGCTTACCTCGACGCCGTGGCGCTTGTGCAGATCCTTCGCCACCGACTCGCGCAGCGGCAGAATACCCTGCGCCGGCGTGTAGCCATGGTGGCCATCGCGCAGCGCCTTGATCGCCGCCTCGACGATGTGGGCGGGCGTCTGGAAGTCCGGCTGGCCGATGCCGAGGTTGATGACGTCCTTGCCCTGCCGCTGCAGCTCGGCGGCGCGCGCCAGCACCTCGAACGCGGTCTCGGTGCCCAGTCTCTTCAAATTCTCAGCCAGCAGCATGCCATCCTCCCAAATCATCCCCGTTTGGGGCTGCGCGCTCTTACACCCCACACCGGACGTTGGAAAGACGGAGGCGAGGCAAGCGTCGTATTAATTAATTGACCATGCCGGCAGGAGGTGCCCGCCGACGACACCCGAGCCCTACATCCACGCGCCGCGGAAAGCGAGAACGTCGCGCAACTGCGGATGCTGTACGTCGAGCCGTCCGCGCGCGGGCTCGGCCTCGGCCGCCGCCTCGTGGATGAAACGATCCGCTTCTCACGCGCGAAAGGCTATGCCCGGCTGATGCTGTGGACGCACGACATTCTGACGCCCGCGATCCGCATCTATCAAGCCGCTGGGTTCAAGCTCGTGAAGGAAGAACGCCACAACGAGTTCGGCCATGACGTGAATGGGCAGTTTTGGGAGATGGTGCTTTAGCAGCGACCGCCGCCGCCTATCTCCCCTTCGGTGGCGCAGATATGATCGGACAGGCGACACCCCATGTGCAATCGATGCCGAATCCGCGGTAGGTCCGTTTATCGTGAAGATGGCTCGCGTTAAGGGATACAGCCGGGCTCCATTTTCCCACTGAGGCCGCGATATCCGAGAGAGCCAACGACTTCGGCGAAGCAGTGCTCCTCTGCTGGTCGGACGGTTCGCGAATACTCACGGAGCTTGTGACGGTGAGCATCAACGCTACAGAAACTGCTGATCCA
>CAZKZT010000129.1:6650-9677 GCA_964557265.1 uncultured Hyphomicrobium sp. | reverse complement strand
ATTCACGCTCTCGATGGAAGCTCAAGCGCTTCCATCTCGACCGATCAGGCTCTAATCGCTTCCCGATCCGATCGATGCCAGCACTGCGTGCTGCGTTACCGCGCGCGCTTCGGCTTGTGCGGTGACTTCTTTTCTTCGATCTGCTCGAACTGGTTCGGATTGAGCCCCACCGCTGCGAACGAGCGCAGCATGTGCGCTGGCAGCGGCGCGGTGACGTCGATCGGCGATTTTCCCTGACGCGGATGCGGCAGCACGAGACGGCGCGCGTGGAGATGCAACTTCGGCTCCAGCGCCTCCATGATCTGCGTGATACCGCCCTCGTACTTGTTGTCGCCGATGATCGGGTGGCCGATCATCGCCATGTGGGCGCGCAGCTGGTGCTGGCGTCCGGTCACGGGCTTGAGCGACACCCAGGCCGCGCGATTGGCGACGCGATCGATCACCGCATAGTGCGTCGTCGCGTGCATCGCGGCGTCCTGTTCGCCGGGCTGCGCCTTGCGCACCCGGTCGCCATCGGGGCCGGAGGCTTTCACGAGCGCGGCCTCGATCTTGCCCTGGCGCGGCGCGGGCACGCCCTTGACCAGCGCCCAATAGGTCTTCGCTGCCGAACGCGTCTGGAAGATGCGGCCGAGCTTCGCGGCGATGTCGCGCTTCTTCGCGATCAGCAGCACGCCGGTCGTATCGCGGTCGAGGCGGTGGACGAGACGCGGGCGGTCACCGAACCGGTCCGCCATGCCGGCGAGGATGCCGTCGAGATGGCGCTTGGTGCCCGTGCCGCCCTGCACAGCGATGCCGAATGGTTTGTCGAGCACGAGCACATCGTCGTCTTCGAACAGGATGAGGCCTTCGATCAGCGCGCGGTCTTCCTTGCTGGCACTCGGCGCGGTGTCGGCGGACCCGGGTTTCCGTTTCGGCGCCTCGCGAACGATGCGCGGCACGCGGATCTCGGCGCCCGCATCGAGGCGCACGTTCGCTTCCGCACGGCGACTGTCGACGCGGACCTGCCCCGAGCGCAGCAGCTTTTGCAGATAGACGTGTCCGACGTCGGGAAAATGGACGCGGAACCAGCGGTCGAGGCGCATGCCCGCCTCGTCGCGCGCGACCGTGATGGTTTCGACAGGCGCGTTCATCGGAGACCTTTGACGAGCGCCATGCCGAGGATCAGCGCTGCAATGGAGAGAATGAAGGAAAACGACACGTAGAGAAACAGCGCGAGATGCTGGCCGCGCTCATAGAGCAACCAGGTGTCCATCGAGAACGCGGAGAACGTCGTGAAGCCGCCGAGGATGCCGGTCGCGAGAAACACGCGCCACGCGGCGGCATGATCGCCGCTGTAGGACATCAGCGCTTCAATCACCACGCCCATCAGCAGCGAACCGACGACGTTGACGGTGAATGTCGCCCACGGGAATCCCGGGCCGAGCCAGCTCAGCATCGAGGTATTGATGAGATGGCGGGCCCCGGCGCCGAGCGCGCCGCCGGTCACCGCGAGCAGCAGGAGCCGCATGGCGCAGGGTGCCTTGATTGGTGTTGCGTGCCCGTTCTAGCGCTTCGCGCGCGCGCTGTCGCGCTCGTCCCAGTCGCGGCGGTTGATTTCGACGGGGTCGGGTCATCGGACTTCGCCTCCTGCCTTGCCGGTGGCCGTTGGCGGGCTGGCGAGGGTCCATGCCCCATAATCCAAAACCGGGTCTTGGACACCATCTGTTCCGCCCGCACTTGACTTGGGGGGCAAACCTCGGGAATGTCCCGCCAAATCGTATGTGCACTGCTGCGCAACGGGTGCCAGATCGCCCGTAATGCGGCCCCCGGCCCGGGTTTGCCATGGCCGGCCGGCCGCGAGAGGATGCCACAAAACTATGCGGACGTATCTCGATTTCGAGAAGCCGATTGCCGAGCTGGAAAGCCGGGTCGCGGAGCTGCGCGCGCTGACGCCGGATGGCGAGAGCGTCGTGATCGGCGAGGAGATCGCCAAGCTCGAGGGCAAGGCCTCACAGCTCCTCGTCGAGACCTACGGCGGGCTCAATCCGTGGCAGAAAACGACGGTCGCGCGCCATCCGGACCGCCCGCATAGCCTCGACTACATCGACCAGCTGATCGAGGGCTTCACGCCGCTCGCGGGCGATCGCTACTTCGCGGACGATGCCGCGATCATGGGTGGCATCGGGACGTTCCGCGGCCGCTCGGTCGTCGTGATGGGCCACGAAAAGGGCCACGATACCGAGACCCGCATCAAGCACAACTTCGGCATGGCGCGGCCTGAGGGGTATCGCAAGGCCGTCCGGCTGATGGATCTCGCCGAGCGCTTCTCGCTTCCGGTGATCACGCTGGTCGACACGGCGGGCGCCTATCCGGGCGTCGGCGCCGAGGAGCGGGGCCAAGCCGAGGCGATCGCGCGTTCGACCGATCGCTGTCTGTCGCTTGGCGTGCCGATGATTGCCGTCGTGATCGGTGAGGGGGGGTCGGGTGGTGCGATCGCGATCGCGTCAGCCAATCGCATCCTGATGCTCGAACATGCCGTCTATACCGTCGCTTCGCCGGAGGCCGCGGCCTCGATCCTGTGGCGCGACTCGACGCGCGCGATCGACGCCGCGACCAGCATGAAGATCACCTCTCAGGATCTGCTCGAGCTTGGCGTCATCGACGAGATCGTCGCCGAGCCGGTCGGTGGTGCCCATCGCGACAAGGAGGGCGCCGTCCGCCGTGCCGGCGATGCCATCGCCAAGGCCCTCGCCGCCTTCGACAAGATGTCGCCCGACGAGGTGCGCAAGCAGCGCCACGAGCGGTTCCTCGCGATCGGTAGAAGTCTCTAGATTTCCGCGGTGTTTTTTTGCTTAGCGCGGTCCGCGACGCCTTCGGCTACCGCGGCCGGGGCGCTGCCTCGCCTGTTGGCGTTCTCGCCTCGCGCTCTTTGAGCGCTACCGAATAGAACAGCAGCGGATCAACGGTGGCGGCCGAAGGCCGCGCCAGGGCCCTCCAGCCGGCGAGGCAGTGCCGCCGCGCGTGTAGGCGAAGCCGTACGCGCCGGCG
>CAZKZT010000129.1:0-6640 GCA_964557265.1 uncultured Hyphomicrobium sp. | reverse complement strand
TAGCGCGGTCCGCGACGCCTTCGGCCGCCACCAATAGGTAGCGCTCGAAGAGCGCAAGGTAGGAATGCGACCGCGTAAATTGCAGCCGCGGCGCCAGTAGCCGAAGGCGTTGGCGCTCGCGGAAGCCAAAAAACTACTCCGGTTTCCCCGCCATCATCCTGAGCGGCGTGAACACGAGCACGGTTTCGCCGCGCTGGTTGATGACGGTATTGCGGGTCCGCACGAGACCGCGGTTACCCTTCGAGGCCGCGCGCTGTTCGATGACCTCGATCTCGCAGTGGATCGTGTCACCGGCGAAGGTCGGCGCCTTGACGTCGAGCTCCATGTGCAGGAACGCGAGGCCGGTGCCCTGGATCGTGCCGAGCATCGTCATGCCTTCGGCGAGTGCGTAGACGAGCGCGCCCGGTGCGACGCGGCCCTTGATCGTCGAGTGGTGCTTCACGAACTCCATGTCGGTGAACAGCACCTCGAGGAATCCGGTGCAGGAGATGAAGTTGACGATGTCGGTCTCGGTGATCGTGCGGCCGAACGTCTTGAACTTCGCGCCGACCGGCATTTCCTGCCAGTAGAGCCCCTGGCCGAGAAGTTTCATCTGTGGTTTCCCCCTTGGATGGCGTTGTTCGATATCAGGCGGCGTTCTGCGCCCGCATGGCTTCACCGCGATAGCTCAATGCTTCGGCGATATGAAGCCGTGCGACGTGTTCGGCACTCTCGAGATCGGCGATCGTGCGCGCCACCTTGAGCGTGCGATGGAAGCCGCGTGCGGAAAGGCCCATGGCGTCGGCGGCGGACCGGAGCAGCGCGAGGCCGGCCTCATCGGGCCGCGCGACATCATCGAGCATCTGCCCCGAGCAGTCGGCATTGGTGCGCGTGCGCGGTGCGCCGAGCTTTGCGAAGCGCGCGAGCTGAAGCGACCGCGCTGCGATCACTCGCGTGCGGACCTCGGCGCTCCCTTCCTGCGGCGGCGGCAGCACCAGATCGGCGGCAGAGACAGGTGCCAGTTCGATTTGCATGTCGATGCGGTCGAGGAAGGGGCCGGAAAGGCGCGCCTGATACTCGGCGGCACAGCGCGGTCCGCGCTTGCAACTGACGCCCGGTCCCCCGCCACCGCACTTGCACGGGTTCATCGCGGCAACAAGCTGGAACCGCGACGGGTAGGTGATGCGGTGGTTGGCGCGCGCGATCACGGTTTCGCCGGTTTCGATCGGCTGGCGAAGCGCATCCAGTACGTTGGGCTGGAACTCAGGAAGTTCATCGAGGAAGAGTACGCCGAGATGCGCGAGCGAGACTTCACCCGGCCGCGCGCGCATACCGCCGCCGACGAGCGCCGCCATGCTCGCGGAATGATGCGGTGCGCGATAGGGCCGCGAACGGGTGATGCGGCCGCCCGCCAATTCGCCGGCGATGCTTTTGATCATCGACACTTCGAGCATTTCGGCCGGTTCGAGCGGCGGCAGGATGGAGGCGAGTCGCGCTGCCAGCATCGATTTTCCCGAGCCAGGAGGGCCGACCATCAGGAGATTGTGGCCACCGGCGGCGGCGATTTCGAGGGCGCGTTTGGCACTTTCCTGGCCCTTCACATCGCGCAGATCGAGGATCGTTTCGGGCGTCGAGGGGGCGCCGGGCACCGGGCGCGCCATCACCTGCGTACCCTTGAAGTGATTGACGAGGGCGAGGAGATGGGGGGCGGCGATGACTTCCATGTCCTCGGCCGCCCATGCGGCTTCCGGACCGCAGCTTGCCGGGCAGATGAGCCCCTTGCCGAGTGCGTTGGCGCCGATCGCGGCGGGCAGCGCGCCGGGCACGGCCCGGATCGAGCCGTCGAGGGCCAGCTCGCCGATCGCCGCGTAGCCATCGATGGCGTCGGGTGCGACGGCGCCGGTCGCGACCATCAGCGCGAGCGCGATCGCCAAGTCGAAATGGCTGCCTTCCTTGGGCAGATCGGCCGGCGCGAGGTTCACTGTGATATGGCGGAAGGGAAGCGCCATGCCGACCGCATGAAGCGCGGCGCGAACCCGTTCCCGGCTTTCAGCGACGGCCTTGTCCGGCAAGCCGACGATCGCAAATACATGGCGGCCACCGCTGATCCGCACCTGCACCTCGACCGGGCGGGCCTCGATGCCGACGAATGCGAGCGTTGAAACCTGCCCGTACATGAATACGCCCCGCGCAACGCAACAACGATCATAATCTTGAATGAGCGTAGCCTCTGCGTTGGCGCGGCGCAAGAACAAATTGCGAACAAAGCCGCGGTGCGCTGTCGTTCAATACCCTTCCTTGAGCAGCGGGAAGGGGCTGTCCAGGCCGCGCCGGGAGAGCGGGATGGCGTCGGCGAGATAGCTCGTGTCGAGCCCCGCGAAACTCGTGAGCCCCAGAAGGCCGATGACGCGGCGCGTCTCGTCTTCGAGGATTTCGAGTGCGTTCAGCAGCGCAGCTTCACCGCCCGCCGCCAGCGCGAGCCCCTGCAAACGGCCGATGCCGACCGCGTCGGCGCCGAGTGCGATGGCCTTGACGATATCGGTGCCGCGGTAGATGCCGCCGTCGACGACGATCCGGCACTGTCCCTTGACGGCCGCGACCACGTCCGGGAGATCGGCGAGGCTGCCGCGGCCATGATCGAGCTGGCGGCCGCCATGGTTCGAGACGTAGACGACGTCGACGCCATGCTCGACCGCGATGCGCGCATCATCGGGCGTTGCGATGCCCTTGATGAACATCGGGATCGGGCAATTCTTGCGGATGCGCGCGATGTCAGCCCAGGAGAACGCCTGCTGGAACGGATCGCCGACGCCGCTGCTGCCGGACGCCCGGCGTGCGGTTGGCTTGTAGCGCTTGGCGATGTCGCGTTCGCGCCGGCCGTAGTAGTCGAGGTCCACCGTCAGGCAGAGCCCTGCGTATCCGGCGGCGACCGCTTCGGCGACGCGGGCATCGACCCAGGCGGCATCACCGCGAATGTAGAGCTGGAACAGCTTCGGGTACGCCGGCGCCGCGGCGGCAACCTCGGCAAGTCCAGGTTTGCACACCGAGCTCAGCATGTGGAGCACGCCGAATTGCGCGGCTGCACGGGCGGGCGCGATGCCGCCCGCGGGACAGAAATCCTGCAGCGAGCCGATCGGCGCGAGGATCAGTGGCAGGCGCAGTTTATGGCCGAGGAAGTCCGTCGAGAGGTCGACGGTGGCGACGTCACGCAGGACACGCGGGCGAAAGGCAAGACTTTCGAAGGCCAGGCGGTTGCGCTCGAGCGTCGTCTCGGTGTCGGCGCCGCCCATCAGGTAGTCCCAGGTCTCGTTGGAGAGCGCTTCGCGTGCCGGCTTGACCAGCTCGTGCAGGACTTCGATCGATGGCGTGCTCATGAGGTCTCCCCGGCGGTTCTCTTCTCGCATCACGCCGCGGTGGATCGGACGCGAGCGCATAGTGCTGTAGCGGGTCGGGGCGCCGCGGACCAGTGACGGAAGATCAAGTCTGCCAAACAGAAAAACCGCACCGGGAGGTGATCCCGATGCGGTTTTCCGAAGATCCGAACCGGCCCGGCCGTGCGCCGCGCCTGTTCTTCGTGATCCTTACGACGCCTTCTTGGCCGGAGCCTTCTTGGCGGGGGCCTTCTTCGCCGGAGCTTTCTTGGCCGCCTTCTTGGCAACCTTCTTCTTCTTCGCCGGCTTCTTGGCGACGGCCTTCTTCTTCGCCTGGACCGTCGTCACGTCGGACTGAGCGACGCCAGCGATGGGCGAAAGGACGGGAGCGGAAACAGCCGGCATGGCCGAGGCGAGAGCGATGAGACCAGCGGTACCGAGAGCAGCGAACAGACGAGTCATGCGATCCTCCTGAGGGGGTGATGCGTAAGCGAATCCCCATGCGTGACTGGATCGCTTTACATGGGCGATCGGGGCGTCTGCAAGCAAAAGAATCATTAATACTTACGATTCCCATGTAGATGAATAAAAATTCAGCCTCATCACCTCTGATACAAGCAAATTGCCTGCTTGTTGTTGTCAAATGTTCATTTGAGGTCCGCCTGCGCGGCATTCAAAATGAATGGATATTTATTTTGGCAAGTAAATCAGAACTCGGCCGTGACTGGCCGCTTGGGGTCGTAGGGGTGGGACGGCGCGCCGAGGACAGCCCCGTCGCTGCGCCGCTCGAGCGCCATCGCCGGGGCCGCGCCGGGGACTGGCCGCATGGCATGGCCGACATTGAGGATCGCAGCCTCAGGCACTGCCGCGCGCAACTGCTCGAGCAGCGCGCTGCGCGTCGTGTCGTCGAGCGCGGTCAGCGCATCGTCGAGAATGATGACGTCGGGCCGATGGAGGATCAGGCGCGCGATGGCGAGACGCTGGCGCTCGCCGGTCGAGAGTGAGAGGTCCCACCGCCCAGGTTCATCGAGCTTCGCCGCGAGATGAGCCAGCCCGGTCGCGTCGAGCGCGGCAGTGATGTCGTGGCCCCCGTGCGCGGCGCCGTCGTCCGGATAGCTCAGCGCTTCGCGGATCGTTGTGAGCGGCACGTAGCCTTGCTGTGGCGCGATCATGATCCGGGCACCGCTGGCGATGCGGACCACGCCATGCCCCTCATGCCACAGGCCCGCGATGGCGCGGATCAGCGTCGTCTTGCCGGAGCTCGTATCACCCGCAATCGACAGCGACGTTGCCGGTGGCAGGGTCAGGTCCGCGCGCGCGATGAGCGGTCGTCCGGCGGGATCGTTGACGGCGACACCGTCGAGCGTCAGGCCCTCGATCGGCGAACGCGCTATCTCGATGCGGCGCGGCGCTGCGGCGAGCCGCTCGTCGATCGAAGCGCAGGCATCGACCATATCCATCACGCGGCGCGCGGAGGCGTACCAGTCGGCGATGCGGCTGAAGTTGTCGACGATCCACGAGATCGCCATCTGCACCTGTGCGAAGGCGGCCGCGAGCTGTGTGACCTCGCCGAGGGTCAGCTCGCCGCGCAGGTATTTCGGGGCTGCAAAAAGCAGCGGCACCAGCGGCGTCATCGGTCCGATCGTATTGGTGATCCAGGTCAGGCGGCCATGCTGCTGGACGATCAGCAGCCAGCGCTGGACGACGGTCGCGTAGATGCGCTTGAGGATGCGCAGCTCGCTCTTCTCGCCGCCCATCATGGCGACGCTTTCGGCGTTGTCGCGCAGCCGCATCAGAGCAAAGCGAAAGTCGCCCTCCGCTTCGTTCTTGCGGCCGACATAGCCGACGAGACGCCGCCCGATCCACATCGTCAGCAGCGAGCCGAGGACGCCGTAGGCGATGGCGAGGATCACCATGTAGGCGGGGATGGTCAATGCGGCGCCTGCGATCGTCACGTCGATCGAGCCGCCGACGGACCACAAAATGGAGATGAAAGCGGCGGCCGAGATCGTTGCGGTCAGGAGCCCGATGCCGAGATCGACCAGCGGCTCGCTCGCCCATCGCGAGTCGTCGGCGATGCGGTATTCGGGGTTGGCAGGTTGCGTGCCGGTGAGGCCGAGATGGTAGAAGCGGCGCCGGTCGAGCCAGCGTGACACGACCTCGCCGACGATCCAGGCACGCCAGTGCACCTGCAGCCGCTCGCGCGTCAGCACGATGCACACGCCGATCGCCGCCATGAAGGCGATGATGGCGAGGAAGATCAGCGCGGACTGCCAGAGTGCAGCGGCGTCGCGGCGCTCGAGCGCATCGAAGAACCACTTCGTCCAGTGGTTGAGCGCAACCGTTGCCGACGTGCTGAGCACGAGGACGGTTGCGAGCGCGATCGTTAGGCCCCAGGCGCGGCGTGCGTCGGCGCCACGCCAGAAGCCGCTCGCGAACCGCGTGAAGCCGCGGATCACGCGCCAGTCGAGGTCGAGGTTGGTTGGGGAATCGGGGGCCGTCGTCACGGTCCGGTCTCCACTTGCACACGAGGGGTGAGGAAGACCTGACGCCGAGCCATATGACACGCCGATTGCTGTTGCGCCGCGAACGGACGTTCGCACGTCCCCCTGAGGCTCGCCGCGAGATTAGCTGCGCGGCCCGGCAAAAGCGAGACGTGTCGCGAGCGTGTTTAATCTGACCACTATCTGTCCGGGAGCACGGCGACCCGGCGCGCCGCGCCGCCCCCGCGGAGCCCGCGAGCGGAGCGAGCCTGGGCGTGAGCGAAATAAACAACCCCGGGAGCAAGGCGACCCGGCGCGCTGCGCCGCCCCCGCGGAGCCCGCGAGCGGAGCGAGCCTGGGCGTGAGCGAAATAAACAACCCCCCGGGAGCACGGCGACCCGGCGCACCGCGCCGCCCCCGCGGAGCCCGCGAGCGGAGCGAGCCTGGGCGTGAGCGGAGCTGAGCACAATAAACAACCGCCGGCGCAGCCACTCAGGGCCTGAATACGATCGGGGCGACGTAGGTGCGCTGGGCGTCGGAAAGGCCGGGCGGCGGGCGGGGGAAAGCGATCAGCCGGACCAGTTCGATCGCGGCTTCGTCGAGTTCGCGCTGGCCACTCGAGGTCGCGATTTCCGCGTGCGCGAGGCTTCCGTCGGGCGTTATGGCGAACCGCACGAGCGTGGTGCCACGGGTCCGCGAGACCGCTTTGCGCGCGCGTACGCCCGACTGATCGACGGCGAGGAGTGCGGACTGAATTGCAAGCCCATACGCATGAACCTCGCCCGCGATGGCCGCCGCTGCCGCTGG
>CAZKZT010000128.1:0-9686 GCA_964557265.1 uncultured Hyphomicrobium sp. | reverse complement strand
CGCGACCGCATCGAAATCGACGCCTGGGTCGGCGCATGGACCACTCGCTTCACACTCGCGGACGGCATCGCCGAATGCGACAAGTTCGAGGTCCCATGCGGGCCTGTCAACTCGATCGCCGACATCTTCGCTGATCCGCACTATGCCGCGCGCGAGAACATCCTGCGTATGAGCGATCCCCGCGTCGGCGAGATCGCGATGCCGAACGTGGTGCCGCGCCTCACCGACACACCGGGCAAGGTCGAATGGCTCGGGCCCACGCTCGGCGAGCACAACGACGAAATCTACAAGGGCCTCCTCGGCCTCAGTGACGCAGAGATCGGCCGCCTGAAGGACAAGGGCGTCGTGTAAGCGAGCGATAGGGGCAACCGACCGTGAATTTTCGTCTGGAACACGCGCTGCGTGAAAGCATCGCGACGCGGATCGCCGGCTTCGAGCGGCACGCCATCGCCGATCCGGCGCTTCGTCACGCCGCTGTCGCGATCATCGTCGCGGCGAGCGAGGACGAGACCGAGGCCGCGGTTCTGCTGACCCGGCGCCCTCAGCATCTCAATCGCCATGCCGGGCAGTATGCGCTCCCCGGTGGCCGCATGGATGCCGGCGAGACACCCGAAGATGCGGCGCTGCGCGAAACCGTTGAAGAACTCGGCCTGACGCTCGACCCCACGGCAATCCTCGGCCGCCTTGACGATTATGCAACCAAATCCGGCTTCCGCATCACGCCGGTCGTCGTGTGGGGTGGCCCGGCGCTCGACCTCGCGCCCGACCCGAACGAGGTGGCGCGCGTCCACCGCATTCCGCTGAGCGAGCTCAATTCGCCGGATATTCCGACCATCGATACGCCGTTCGACGGGACGGCTCCGATCATCGGGCTGCCACTTGCGAGCCTCGGCCACGCGCTGCACGCGCCGACCGCGGCGCTGCTCTACCAGTTCCGCGAGGTGGCGTTGCGCGGCTTGCCCACCCGCGTCGCCGACTTCGACCAGCCACGCTTCGCGTGGTCCTGACGCACCGCTACTTCTTTTCCAAGTCCTTGGTGACCTTCTCGAGCCGCGCCTGGCTGCGCAGCTTTGCCTCGCGCCGCGTGATGTAGATGGCCGACGCGAAGATCACCGACGCGCCCACCCACGTCCAGATGTCCGTAATCTCGTTGAACATCCACCACCCGATCAGCACCGCGAACGGCAACCGCGAAAAGTCGAACGTCATCACGAGCGAGGCATCGGTCGACGCGTACCCGCGCATCAGGCAGTAGTGGCCAAGAACGGCTGTAAGCCCGATCGTGAGGATCCAGGGCAGAAACTCCAGGCCCGGCGTCTGCCAAACGAACAGTGCCGGCACCAGGGTGAGCGGCAGCATCATCACCGTGGTCAGGAAGACGATCTTGCCCGAGTCGTCTTCTCCCGAAAGCTGCTTCAACAGCACCGCCATGAGACCGCCCGAGAGCGCATTGAAAATCGCGCACGCTTGCCCCAGACCGATCGGCGCGCTGCCCGGCCGCAGGATGATCATCGCGCCAATAAATCCGACGATCAGCGCGGTGATGCGTCGCGCGCGCACCTTCTCGCCCAGAAACAGAACCGCGCAGATCGTTCCGAACAGCGGTGCGAGGAAGCTGATCGCGGTCACCTCGGCGATCGGGATCAGCGCAAGCGCATAGAACCACGCCGTCATCGAGAACACGGAAACGCCGACTCGCACGCCGTAGAGATGCAGTGCATTCGAACGCAGCAGCGCACGGCCGCGCCACGCCAGCATGGGCAGCAGGAACATGGTCGCCGACAGATTGCGCAGGAACACGACCTCCAGCGGATGCATGCCCATCAGCGCGGCCTTGCGTGAGGCGGCAGCGAGCACCGCGAACAGCGCCATCGCGAGCGTGATCCAGATCACCGCACGGATCGGATCGTCGCGCACAACCGGGCGCGGATCGCCTGTCCCGCCCGCGCGATCTACCCCCGGCTGCTTCATGGTATCTGGCACGTCTCCCCCACGCTGATCGGCAACGCCGACAATGGTCTCGCAGCAGGCCGCTGCGCACAACGGTTTCGACTCATCCGCGCGCCAATCGCTCACTCGCATAGCAGTGGCGGCCCTCGGCTGTCCCGCCGACTGAGCCGACGATCCCCCGCATCCATCAATTGGCGCCCCGAATCCCCTGCATAGCGGCTCCATTTGGTGGGAACTTGGCGACACTGGCGCGCTGCCGAAATCGATGCAGACGCTGGAGCCCGGTCTCGGCATACCTGATCCGCAGCCCGGGTGCGCCGATCCGAATCCGCTCGACATACCGGCGGGTTACCGCTTCCATCTGGAATGCGCTTGCCGCCTTCGGGCCTGCGACACAGTTGTGCCTCGACCGTCGGCCGGGGCAGCAGGCATGGTCCAGCGCCACCTCGATGATGACGACGTAGAAAAAGGAAGTTGCTGCATGACGGGAAGCCGCACCGGTGCCATCGGACGCGCCGAGAAGTATATCGACAGCGGCACTTTCGAGAATGTGATGGCCGAACTCGTGGCCGTGCGCACAGAGAGCCAGAAATTCCCCGATGCGGCTGCCCTCGCCGAGTGCCACCGCTATCTCGACGGGTACATGGGGCCGATCTTCAAGCGGATGGGCTTCACCCTCAAGAAGTATGACAATCCGTTCGCCGGCCAGGGCCCGGTCCTGCTCGCGACGCGCATCGAGGATCCGGCGCTGCCGACCGTGCTCGGCTATGGCCACGGTGATGTGGTCGTCGGCATGGATGACCGCTGGACCAAGGGCAAGGGGCCGTGGGTGACGGCACGCGACGGCGATCGCCTCTACGGCCGCGGCACCGCCGACAACAAAGCCCAGCACGTGCTCAACATGGCGGCACTGGAAGCCGTCCTGGCGGAGCGCGGCAAGCTCGGATTCAACGCGAAGTTCATCATCGAGACAGGTGAGGAATCCGGCTCCAAGGGCCTCAAGGAACTCATCCGCGCCAACAAGGCGGACTTCGCCGCCGATGTGCTGATCGCCTCGGACGGCCCGCGCGTGCGCCAGGACCGGCCGACGGTCTCGCTCGGCTGCCGTGGGGCCTTGAACTTCGATCTCGTTGTCGATCTGCGCGAAGGCGCGCACCACTCCGGCAACTGGGGCGGGCTGCTGGCCAATCCCGGCTTCATTCTCGCCCACGCGCTCACATCGATCGTCGGCCCCAAGGGTGAATTGCTGGTCGAAGCTCTCAAGGCGCCGCCGATGAGCCGAGCCGTCAAGGATGTGCTCACCGACATCGAGATCGACGGCGGCGACAAGGGGCCTGAGGTCGACGAATGGTGGGGCGAGCCCGAACTCAAGCCCGCCGAGCGCGTCTACGCGGCAAACACCTTCAACATCCTCGCCTTCACCACCGGTTCGCCCGAGCGGCCGGTCAACGCCATTCCGCCGAAGGCGGTCGCCAACTGCCAGCTCCGCTTCGTTGCCGGCACCAGGATCGAGACGATCGTGCCCGCGCTGCAGTCGCATCTCGCCGCCAAGCGCCACACGCTCGTCAAGGTGATCCCGCCGCCGGCCTCGAACAGCGGCGGCTTCTCGGCGACGCGCACGGAACCCGATCATCCCTGGGCCGAGTTCGTGATCGGCTCGGCCCAACGCTCGATGAATGCCAAACCCGCCGTCATCCCCTCGACCGGCGGCTCGATCTGCAACGACATCTTCACCGACGACCTCGGGATACCGGCGATCTGGATTCCGCACTCCTACGGCTCGTGCTCGCAGCACGCGCCCGACGAGCACATCCTGATGCCGCTGTCGCGCAGCGCCGCCCAGCTCATGGCTGGCCTGTACTGGGATATCGGCGAAGGCAGCGGCGTGCCTAAGAACAGTTGAGCGTTTGCACATGAGACGCGCAGCACTCGCGGCTGTCCTTGCGGGACATCTCGTAGCCATTCCGATGGGCGACACCCGGGCGCAATCCGTCTGCCCGGGCACCACGGTCACGCTTTCTCCAGCCGGGCAATGGGATGCGCAGCGCGGCGGCCATCCGCTCGTCGGCACGGTCATGAAGGGCACAGCCCCGCTGACCGCCGCCGCCGGCGATGCCTGTGCGGCACGACCGATCGATCTGCTGCGGCAGGCGGTGTCGGCGCATCTCGCGGAAGGCGGCATCGTCCTCCTCGGGGAAATACACGACAATGGGGCGCAGCACGCGCTCCGCGCTGCCTTGCTACAGGCCGTCACCGCCGATCTCGACGGGCCTCGGAAGCTACGGGCCCCTGCACTCGTCTTCGAGCACATTCGCACGGATCAGTCGGCGGTACTCGCGACGCGGCCCGCGCCCACGTCGGAAGGCGCGCGCGATCTCCTCGCGCGTCTGGATTGGAAAAACAGCGGCTGGCCAGCAGCGGAGTTGTTCCTGCCGATCTTCGAGGTAGCTGCCATCCGCTCGCTGCCGATTGTGCCGGGGCATCCCACGCGCGCTGAAGTCCGCGACGTGGCGCGGCGCGGGCTCGCCGCCCTGCCCGCAGAGGAAACGTCACGCCTCGGGCTCGACGTGCCGCTGCCCGATCCGCTCGCGAGCGCGCTGCTCGACGAACTCGAAGCCTCGCACTGCGGGCTGATGCCGCGCACCGCCTTCACCAACATGGCGCTCGCTCAGCGCTACCGCGATGCGCACATGGCGGCGGCACTTATCGAGGCCGCCAAGGCGCACGGCTCGGCCGTCCTGTTGGCGGGCAACGGGCATGTGCGCGCAGACCGCGGCGTACCTTGGGACTTGTCGCGCATGGCGCCCGGGCGCAAAATCTTGAGCGTCATGCTGACCGAGGTCAGGGACGACCGCACGGACACCGCGGCCTATATCGAGCGTGACCCGGAGGGCAAACCGGCAGCGGATTTCACGATCCTCACGCCGCGCACCGACCGCCCCGATCCCTGCGAGGCCATGCGGGCACGCTTCAAGAAGCCGGCAAAATAGGGCGAACGCGAACTACGCCAGCCAGCGCTTGCGGCGTTTGTAGTGCTTCACATCGCGGAAGGACTGCCGCTCGCCGCCTGCGACACCGAGGTAGAACTCCGACACATCCGCGTTCTCGCGCAGCGCCTTGGCGTCACCATCGAGCACGACACGGCCGGTCTCAAGGATGTAGCCGTAGCTCGCGTACTTGAGCGCCATGTTGGTGTTCTGCTCGGCGAGCAGCACCGACACGCCCTGCTCCTCGTTGATACGCTTGGTGATCTCGAAAATCTGCTCGACGAGCTGCGGCGCAAGGCCCATCGACGGCTCATCGAGCAGCATCATGCGCGGGCGGCTCATGAGGGCGCGGCCGATCGCCACCATCTGCTGCTCGCCGCCGGAAACGTATCCCGCCTGGCTCTGGCGGCGCTCTTTCAAGCGTGGAAAGTAGCTGTAGATCATCTCGAGATCCTGGCGCACGGCGGCGCCGCCATCGCGGCGCGTGTAGGCGCCGGTCATCAGGTTCTCCTCGACGGTCAGATGGCCGAAGCAGTGGCGGCCCTCCATGACGTGGACAAGGCCACGCCGCACCATCGCATTGGGCGTCAGTCCGTCGACGCGCTCTCCCTTGAATTTGATCTCGCCTTTGGTGACCTCGCCACGCTCCGAATGGAGGAGGTTCGAGATCGCCTTGAGCGTGGTCGACTTACCGGCACCGTTGGCGCCGAGCAGCGCTACGATCCCGCCTTGCGGCACGTCGAGCGACACGCCCTTGAGCACGAGAATGACGTGGTCGTAGATGACCTCGATATTCTTGATGGTCAGGATCGGCGGCGCTGACGCGGGCTTCTTGGCGGGTGCGGCTTGAGCGGTCACGCGGCGTGCTCCGGTTCACTCGGTTCTCGGGTGCGGCATGAGGCGGCGCGCGGCCGCCTCATGCGTGTTCGTGTCAGTGTCGCGGATGCGCTCACTGCTCCTTCGAGCAATCGCGCGGCGTGATCTTCTTCTCGGCGGCATACTTCGCCGAAACGTCCTTCACCAGCGGATCGACCACCGACCGGTCGGCCGAGTAGTAGTCGGAGATGATCTTCCACTCCTTGCCGTCCCACTGATGGATACGGCCCTCGTCGGCGCCCTGGTGGTCAGTGCAGGAGAACTTGATCGGCTTGAGCATCCCCTCGAAGCCGAGTTCCTTGATCCGCTCGGCGGTGAGGTTGAGGTTCTCGAAGCCCCAGCGGACCTGCTCGCCCGTCAGCGGCTTGTTGCCGAACTTGCCCTGCGCGGTGCGGATGGCCTCGGAACCGATCATCGAGTCGATCAGACCGCGGTTGTAGAGCACTTGCGCGAACGTATCCTTGCCGACGCCCTGCCCCTTGGCGAACACGTGCTTCTCAATGTCGGCATGAACTCCGGCCTTGCCCGCACCATGCTGCAGCATCAGCGCCTTGTAGCCTTTCGCCTGATCACCCGCCGGGATCACGTCCGGCTCGGCACCCGACCACCACACGCCGATGATCTTGTCACGCGGGAACGCGACGGCCGCAGCTTCCTTGATCGCGGTCGAGTTCATCACGCCCCAGCCCCAGAGCAGGACGTAGTCCGGACGATCCTGACGGATGGCAAGCCACTGCGACTTCTGCTCGACGCCTGGATGCGTGACCGGGATCGCCTTGAAAGTGAAACCGTTGAGCTTGGCGCGCGCTTCGAGCGTCGGGATCGGTTCCTTGCCGTAGGGGCTGTCGTGATAGACGAGGCTGATCTTCTTGCCCTTGAGCTTGTCGAAGCCGCCAAGCTCCTTCGCGATGTGCTGGATGGCGATGTCTGCCGCCGTCCAATAGCTGCCCATCGCGATGAAGTTCCAGGCGAAGACCGCGCCGTTACGGCTGTCCGAACGACCGTAGCCGGTCGTCAGCAGGGGCATCTTGTCGCCCGGCGCCTTCTCGGTCAGCGCAAACGTGATGCCGGTCGAGAGCGGCGAGAAGTACGCAGCGCCCGTCGGTCCCTTGCCCTTCAGACGCTCGTAGCACTCCACGCCCTTGTCGGTCGCGTAGCCCGTCTCGCACTCCTCCATGATGATCTTGACGCCGTTGATGCCGCCATCACGCTCGTTGAGCAGGGTGAGATAGTCTGCGGCACCGTTGGCGAACGGGATACCGTTCGGTGCGTAGGCACCCGTGCGATAGACCAGTCGGGGGACGAACTGCTCGTTCTGAGCCTGTGCCGGCCCTGCCGACAGCACCACGCCAGCGGCGGAAAGGGCAGCACCAGCGGCAGTCGCCAGAGCCATTGTCATGCGAAACATTGCTTCCTCCTCCACAAACCGGCAACACCGCCGGGACGTCGCGGGCGCTTCTTGCTTGGACCGTTCCACCGCACCGCTTTGTGGACCGGCTTTTGACCTCGACTGCAGCCTCAATACGGATAAGGCCAAAGTCTCAGTTTCTCTTTCGCGATCGACCAAAGACGCGCGAAGCCGTGCGGCTCGACGATCAGCAGGTAGCAGATGAGCGATCCCGTCACGATGAACACGAGATGCGAGACGGTCTCGACGGAGAGTGGAATGCCGAGCGCGTGCGGGATCTGATCGAGCATGATCGGCAGGATCAGAATGAACGCGGCGCCGAGGAAACTGCCGAGGATCGATCCGAGGCCACCGATGATGACCATGAACAACAGCTGCAGCGACCGGTCGATCGAGAACGCCAGCGGCTCCCACGCACCGAGATAGACGAACGCCCACAGCGCACCGGCAACACCGATGATGAACGATGAAACGGCAAAGGCGCTGAGCTTGGCGTAGAGCGGCCGGATCCCCATCAGCTCGGCGGCGATATCCATGTCGCGGATCGCCATCCACTGTCGGCCGATGTTGCCGCGCACCAGATTTTTCGCGATCAGCGCGAACACCGTCACGAATGTCAGGCACAGCAGGTAGCGTTCAATCGGCGAATGGACGAGATAACCGAGGAAGTTGAGGTCGGGCGCCGCAATCGAGCCCGACGGGGCGTAGTTGGTGAACCATTTGATGCGCAGGAATACCCAGTCGAAGAAGAACTGCGCAGCGAGCGTCGCGACGGCGAGGTACAGGCCCTTGATGCGCAGGCTCGGGATCCCGAACAAGATGCCGACGATCGCCGACATAAGTCCGCCGAGAAGGACCGAGGCCAGAAGCGGCAGCGGCGCGATCCTGATCTCGGTCCCGAGCCATTCGAGCGGGATATGGACGCCCGTGCCGAACTTGTAGGCGCTATAGGCCCCGATCGCCATGAAGGCGCCGCTACCGAGCGAGATCTGCCCGCAGTAACCGACCAGGATGTTCACGCCGATCGCGGCGAGCGACAGGATCAGGAACGGGATCAGGATCGCGCGCACCATATAATCGCTGCCGAGCGGCCAGATCTGGAAACCTGCCAGCAGCGGCACGCCGACGAAAGCGAAGAGAAGGAGCGCGAACAGGGCAATGCGATCCTGCCGGATCGGAAAGATCGCCATGTCCTTGGCGTAGGACGTCTTGAACTGGCCGGCCTCACGATAAAGCACGCTCGGCTCTCCTCAGATGCGTTCGATGATGCGCTCGCCGAACAGGCCTTGCGGCCTTACGAGCAGGACGGCCAAGGCCAACACGTAGGCGAACCAATATTCGATACCGCCGCCGATATGCTGGCCGAGATAGACTTCCGCGATCTTCTCGCCGGCGCCGACGATCAATCCGCCGACGATGGCACCAGGCACCGAGGTGAAGCCGCCGATGATGAGAACCGGCAGCGCCTTGAGCGCGAGGAAGACGATCGAGAACTGGACGCCGAGCTTGGTGCCCCAGACCGTTGCCGCAACGAGCGCGACGAGACCCGCAACGAGCCAGACGACGAACCAGATCCAGGTGATCGGAATGCCGACCGACTCGGCCGCCGCATGATCGTCGGCAACGGCGCGCAGCGCGCGGCCTGTCTTGGTGCGCTGGAAGAAGATCGCGAGGCCAGCAACCAGCAGGCCCGCGATCAGGCCACCCCAGACATCGAGTTTGTTGAGCAGCAAGCCGCCTTCGAAGATGTTGTCGAGGACAAACCACGCGTCGGTCGGAAACAGGCTCAGCGGATAGACGTCCGAGCCGAAGATCATCTGCCCGGCGCCTTCCATCACGAAGGTGATGCCGATCGTCGCCATGAACAACGACAGGTCGCTCTGATTGACGAGCGGACCGAGTACCAGCTTTTGCACCAGCGCTGCGCTGATGGCCATCACGACGCCCGCAAACAGCAGCGCCAGCACGATCGCCGCCCAGGACGGCACGCCGCGCGCCACGAGAAAATCCAGCGAGCGCACGAGCGCGAGGCCCGCCAGCAGCACCATGGCGCCTTGCGCGAAATTGAACACGCCCGATGCCTTGAAGATCAGCACGAATCCGAGTGCGACAAGTGAATAGAGGACGCCGGCGAGCAGTCCGCCGGTCAGCACCTCGAGGAATTGTCCAAAGGCGACCACGCGGCGTGCTCCTTAGTGGCTGATGCCGAGATAGGCATCGATGACGCGCTGGTCGCGCTGTACTTCGTCAGGCGTCCCGTCGGCGATCTTGCGCCCGTATTCGAGCACGACGACGCGGTCCGAGATGTCCATCACCACGCCCATGTCATGCTCGATCAGCGCGATCGTCGTGCCGAACTGATCGTTGACGGTCAGGATGTAGCGGGACATGTCCTTCTTCTCTTCGAGGTTCATGCCGGCCATGGGCTCGTCGAGCAGCAGCAGCTCAGGCTCCATGGCCAACGC
>CAZKZT010000127.1:183-9770 GCA_964557265.1 uncultured Hyphomicrobium sp. | reverse complement strand
GATCGGCTACCAGGGTGAACTGCTGACCGATACGCGCGGCACCGCGGTGATGAACCGCCTGTTCCATGCTTACGCGCCGCATAAGGGCGAGGTCGCGGGCCGCCGACAGGGCGTGCTGATCTCGAACGCGGCGGGTGAGGCGACGGCGTACTCGATCTTCTATCTGCAGGAACGCGGCGCGATGATGATCGATCCGCAGGCGCGGGTTTACGAGGGTATGATCGTCGGCGAGCACAGCCGCGAGAACGACCTGATCGTCAACATCATCCAGGGCAAGAAGCTCTCGAACGTGCGTGCGTCGGGCAAGGACGAAGCGATGATCCTGACGCCGCCGCTGCGCATGACGCTCGAGCGCGCCATGAGCTACATCTCCGACGACGAGCTGGTCGAGGTGACGCCGAAGTCGATCCGGCTGCGCAAGCGCTGGCTCGACCCCAACGTGCGCAAGAAGATGGAGCGCACGAAGGAGGCGGTGTGAGCCGTCAACTTACTTCCCGACCACTTCGACGGGCGGCGCCGAACCTTTGCGGATGCTCGCTTCGGTCAGCTTATCCGAGCACAGCTCGATGAACCGGTAGGCGTAGCGGCGCAGATAGCTGCCGCGGCGCACCGCGATCCATGTCGTGTTGGCGGGGAACAGGTTCTCGGCCGGCAGCAGCGTCAATCCGGAATCGCGCTTCGCGTCGAACGCCACCGAGGCGATGATGCCGACGCCGAGGCCAAGCTCGACATAGGTCTTGAGCACGTCGGTATCCATCGCCGACATGACGACGTCGGGCGACAGGCCGGCGTCGGCAAATGCCTTGTCGATGTTGCCGCGCCCCGTGAAGCCTTCGTGATAGGTGATGATCGGATACTCGGCGATCGTCTCGAGCGTCAGCGCCTTCTCGCGCGCGAGTTCGTGCCCCTTCGGCACGACGACGCCGTGGTGCCACGCGTAATAGGGGAATGTCGCGAGCTGCGGCGAGAGCGCGAGCGTTTCCGTCGCGATGCCGATCTCGGCTTGCCCGCTCATCAGCATGTCGGCGATTTCCGGCGGGCTGCCCTGATGCAGGGCGAGATGCACCTTCGGAAACGTCTTCATGAATGATTGGACGACGCCGGTCAGCGCATAGCGCGCCTGCGTGTGTGTCGTCGCAATCGTGAGCTTGCCTTCGTCCTGATCGGCGTATTGCTGGCTCAGCTTCTTGATGTTGGCCGCGTCGACCAGCATCCGGTCGACGATCGCCGCCAGCTCCTTGCCGGGGTCGGTCAGGCCAAGCAGCCGCTTGCCGCGGCGGATGAACAGCTCGACGCCAAGCTCGCCTTCAAGGTCGCGGATGTGTTTGCTGACGCCCGACTGCGATGTGTAGAGCTTACCGGCGACCTCGGTCAGATTGTAGTTCTGACGGACGGCCTCGCGGATGATGCGGAGTTGCTGGAAGTTCATCTTCGGTCTCTTGGTATCGGTTCATGCAATGCAGGACTTCTTTCTCGAAGTCTCATCGCATTCGACAGCCTTGAATGGCGCGGGCGGTGCGCCGCGATCGCCATCCGGCATGTCCGGCGGCTGCATCGCTCTGATACACGCGCGACACGGCCGGTAGCGGCGCCGTTTCCAGCGCATGTGCCGTGGCCGCGTGGGTGATTTCGAAGGTGTCGAAACCTGCACGCAGCATCAGCGGCAACTGGTCGAGCAGCACGTCACCGGTCGCGCGAATCTCGCTCGTGAAACCCGCCTCGCGCAGCTGTCGTGCCGCGGAGTAGCTGCGCCCGTCGGTGAACTTCGGGAAAGCCAAGGCGACGACCGCGAGCCGCGCGACATTGTCTGCCTCGGCATCGAGGCTTTCGCCCGGCTGCACGATGACGCCGACAGTGGCGCCGGTCTCGGTCAACGCGGCCTCTTCCGCGCGCCAGCGTGTGAGCGAAACGATTGCCTGCCCGCCGATCGGGAACGCTTCGTCGTCAGCGAGCGTGCGCCAGGGGTCATTGACGAAAGCGTTGCCGTTCCACAGACGCGGCGCCTGCACCACCGGCTTCAGCGGCGCAAGAAGCGGTGCGGGTTCAGACATGGGCCGCCTCCGTCTTGCGAGCCGCCACGCGCCGCTCGGCATCAGCCGGATAGAGCGCGTTGCGGAATGGATCCTTGCCGAGCCGGCGATAGGCGGTGACGAACCTCTCCGAGGGATCGCGGCGAAGCGCCAGGTACGTCTCCACGATTGTCTCGATGGCGCCCGGCACCGCTTCCGCTGTGAAGCTCGGTCCGATGATGGCGCCGACCTCCGCGTCATCCTTCGGGCTGCCGCCGAGCGTGATCTGGTAGTGCTCGGTACCCTTCTTGTCGACGCCGAGGATGCCGATGTTGCCGGCGTGATGATGGCCGCACGCGTTGATGCAGCCGGAGATGTTGAGCCGCAGCGGACCGATCGCTTCCGCGCGATCCGGATCGGCGAAGCGGCGCGCGATTTCCTGCGCGATCGGGATCGCGCGCGCGTTGGCGAGGTTGCAGAAGTCGAGGCCCGGGCACGCGATGATGTCGGTGATCAGCTCGGTGTTGGCGGTTTCGAGGCGCTGTGCGATCAGCGTATCGTACACCTGCACGAGATCGGCCACTGCCACTGTCGGCAACACGAGGTTCTGCTGATAGGTGACGCGGATCTCGTCATGGCCATAGCGTTCGGCAAGATCGGCGACCGCCTCCATCTGTTCGGCATTCGCGTCTCCCGGCGCCTTGCCCGGTTCCTTGAAGGAGATATTGACGATGGCATGGCCCGGCACGCGATGCGGCAGCACGTTGGTGCGCAGCCAGCGTGCGAACGCGGGATCCGACTGCCGTCGCGCTTCCACTGCGGCATCCTTCTGCGAGCGCGGCTTCAGCTTCGGCGGCGCGAAGTAGGCGGCGATCCGCGCGAGTTCTTCCGCGGGGAGGTCGATCGACGGGGCATCGAGCTTCGCCCATTCGGCTTCGACCTGCCGGCGGAACTCGGCGATGCCGAGCGCATTGACGAGGATCTTGATCCGCGCCTTGTAGATGTTGTCGCGGCGGCCGTGCAGATTGTAGACGCGCATCAGCGCCTCGAGATACGAGAGCAGCCGGTCGCGCGGCACGAAGCGCGCGACCTCCTGCGCGACGTAGGGCGTGCGTCCTTGTCCGCCGCCGACATAGATGCGGAAGCCTGTGGCGCCGTTCTCATCCTTGACGATCTTGAGCCCGACATCGTGGAACAGGATCGCAGCGCGATCCTCGGCGGCGCCCGTGACCGCCAACTTGAACTTGCGCGGCAGAAACGTGAACTCGGGATGGATCGTCGACCATTGACGCAGCACTTCGCCCCACACGCGCGGGTCCTCGATCTCGTCGATGGCGACGCCCGCATACGGGTCGGCGGTGACGTTGCGGATGCAGTTGCCGCTGGTCTGGATCGCGTGCATCTCGACCTCGGCGAGTGCGTCGAGAATGTCGGGCGTGTCCTCGAGCTTGATCCAGTTGAACTGGATGTTCTGCCGGGTCGTGAAGTGGCCCGTGCCGCGATCCCAGCGGCGCGCGATGTATGCGAGCTGGCGGAGCTGACGCGCGGCCAGCACACCGTAGGGGATCGCGATGCGCATCATGTAGGCGTGGAGCTGTAGATAGAGGCCGTTCTGCAGGCGCAGCGGCTTGAACTGCTCCTCCGTCAGGTCGCCTGCAAGACGGCGCGCCACCTGTCCGCGGAACTGGGTCGCGCGCTCGGTGACGAAGCCGTGGTCGAATTCATCGTAGCGGTACATCGTAGCGTGATCCTTCAGACGGTCGGCGCGTGCGCGGCGCGGATTCTCTCGCGAACGGAGACGGGCTCCGGCTTGCCGCCGACGATCGTGACGTCGAAGGCGTAGACGGCCGTGACCTCGCTGCGTTCGATGGCGGCGAGCGCCAGATTCTCGAACCGGGCCATGGCGTCCTTGCCGTCGGCCGCATCGGCATCGGCAAGTTTATTCACCCATGAGCCGTCGGACTTGAGGTAGACGACGGCGCCCGTGCGGAGCACGTTGGCGGTGACGACGCTAGGCATAGGCGACCTCTCGCGTATTGGATGACGCCCCGACAGCGGCGAGATGTTCGATGGCGCCCGCCGCAGCGAGACCCGCGACCTCGCCGATGACCAGCAGCGCCGGCCCGGTGACGTCGAGCGCGGTCGATGGATCGGCGAGCACGTCGAGCGTCGTCGCAATGCGGCGTTCGCCCGGCTGCGAGATGCGCGAGGCGACAACGACCGGGATTGCCGGCGACCAGCCAGCATCGAGAAGCTGGCGGGCAAGCGCCCCCGAAGTCGCCAGCCCCATGTAGACCGCGAGCGTCGCGCCGCCGCGACCGAGAGCTGCGAAATCGACCTGGTCGAACACGGGTTCGCCGTCGCCCGCGGCATGCCCCGACAGGAACGTCACCGACCGCGCCATGTCACGATGCGTGAGCGGGATTTGCAGCGAGGCCGACGCGGCGGTTGCCGCCGTCACGCCGGGAATGACTTCGACCGAGATGCCGGATGCGCGCAGCAGCTCGATCTCCTCGCCGCCGCGCCCGAACACCATCGGATCGCCGCCCTTGAGCCGCACGACGGTCTTGCCTTCACCCGCGAGCGTCACCAGCAGGGCGTTGATCTCGGCCTGCGTCTTCGAGTGGCGGCCCTTTGCTTTGGCGACCGAGATCAGCTTGGCTTCGCGCCGCGCGTGATCGAGGACGGCATCGCCCATCAGCCCATCGTGGACGATAACATCCGCCGACTTGAGCGCGCGAACGGCCTTGAGCGTCAGCAGGTCGGGATCGCCGGGGCCGGCACCAACGAGAATGACGCGACCCGCGCGGGGACCATCCGCTTCACCGCCGAGCCGTGCCTCGATTGCGGCACGGCCCGCTGCTTCGTCGCCCGCGAGGATGGCCTCGGCGGCGTCGCCCGAGAACACGTCTTGCCAGAATGCGCGGCGGCCTGGACCGTGAGGGATCTGCGCCGCGACCGCATCACGGTAGCCGCGCGCGATATCGGCGAGCCGACCGAGACGCGGATGCAACTCCTGTTCGATCGCGGCGCGCAGTTGGGTTGCCAGTACGGGCGCGGCGCCCTCTGTGCCGATTGCGACGGTCACCGTGCCTCGATCGACGATGGCGCCGAGCGCGAACGTCGAAAGATGCGGCCGGTCCGGCACGTTGACCGGGACTCCGAAGCTGCGCGCCGTTGCCGAGAAACCGGCGTCCGCGGCATCATTCTCCGTCGCGGAGATGATCAGCGGCCGGCCGGGGAGGGTTTCCCACAGCCGCGCCGGGTCGATCTGGGCGACGTGGCCGGAGTCCACCAGCGGCCGGAAACCTTCCACCAGCGCGGCCGCAGCGACATCGACTCGATCCGCGCGCTTCAGCAGAAGGCGGGTCTTGCTCAGAGCCAGATCGCCGCCACCGACGACGACGGGTGCGGTTGTTCCAAGCTCAATGAATACCGGAAAAGTAGCCATATCCTCACCCCGCCACCCAATAGGTTTGCGCCACCATGCTGTCGGGCTGGAGTTCGATCTCCAGGCCATCGAGTTCGTCAGTGGTTTCGATCTGGCAGGCGAGACGCGAGTTCTCGCCTGCGGTCGGAATCTCATCGAGGCGATCCAATTCCTCGTCGGTCGGCGGCGGCAGGAGTTGCAGCCACTGGTCGGGCACATGGACATGGCAGGTGGCGCAGACGCAGGCGCCGCCACATTCGGCCTTGAGCGGGAAGCCGTACATGCGGAGCAGGTCGACCACCCGAAGCCCGGCGATCGCTTCGCGCCGGAAATGGCTGCCGTCCGGCAGATAAATGTGCAGTGTCAGGATCTTGTCTTCGTCGGCGGCCGTCTGCGCGGCTTCGAGGTGCTGCATGTCATCGCTCCATGGGGGCATGGAGGGCGAGAATATAGGAAAATGTTTCGATATGAGCGGCGTATTGATAATAAAATAGAATTTAATTCCTGGCATGGCGTCGCAGAAGAATGATCATCGTCTTTCGGTCGATCTCTACCGTTCTGTTTCCCGGAGGCGCGTAATGGCGCAAAAAGATGGCTGTCCCGGCGCCTGCGCGCTGCGGTTCCAGATCGGCACATCGGCCTGCGTTGAGGGTTGATGGCGTCGGGTCTGTGCGCGCCAAGTGGCGCTATCGCTGTCCTCCGGCTTCCGGCACACTGGGGCGGAAAAAGCCTCTCAGGGAGACGATGACCATGGCGAGCTACCCGTATCGCGGCATGACCGCGGAGATGATCACGATAAAGGGCGACAACGGCGCCCCGATCCGGGCCTATACGGCGCGGCCGGAAGGTGCCGGGCCGTTTCCAGGCGTGGTGCTGGTGCACCATCTGCCCGGCTGGAGCGAGCTCTACATCGAGATGACGCGCAAGTTCGCCGCCAACGGCTACCTCGCCATCTGCGCCAACCTCTATGAGCGCGCTGGCGAAGGCCATCCCGATGACGTCGCGGCCAAGGTGCGCGCCGACGGCGGCGTGGCGGACGCCCAGGTGGTCGGCGATACCGAAGGCGCGGTCAAATGGATGCGCGCGCAGCCGGGCCACAATGGCAAGGTTGGCGTGTTCGGCTCCTGCTCCGGCGGACGGCACGCGTTCCTCTACGCCTGCCACAAGACGGATGTGGACGCGTGCGTGGATCTGTGGGGCGGGCGTGTGGTGATGCCCGACGCCGACCTCAACGCCAAGACGCCGGTGTCGCCGATCACACTGACCAAGGATCTCTCGTGCCCGCTGCTCGGGCTCTTCGGCAACGAGGACCGCGCGCCGAGCCCCGAGCAAGTCGACGAGCACGAGGCGGAACTCAAGAAGCACGGCAAGGCGTACGAGTTCTACCGCTACGACAACGCGGGCCACGGCTTCTTCTACTATCATCGGCCGCTGTATCGCGTGGACGCCGCGCTCGACGGCTGGAACAAGGTCTTCGCATTCTTCGGCAAGCATCTCTCGAAGTGAGGCCCCGCCATGTGCACATCGATCGTTGAAATCGCGCCAGCCGAGGGCATGGCCAAGTCGGCTGACGGCTGGTTCCCCGTGAAGACCTCGGTCGTCGCCTATGATCACGCACGGCATGCGATTGCCGGTGATGTCATCACGCTCGACTTCATCAATGGGGATCTGCCGCCTGGCGCCCGCGCGGCGGTGGAGTTGACGCTCGAGTCCGCCAAGGCACTGCACGCGGCGCTTGCGAAGGCGATCGCGGAAGCGGACATCGAGGAAGCCGAGCGGGCTGAAAGCATCGCCGCGCAGCAGCGGCGCAGGGAGACGACGCGCGCGGCTGCTTGAGCCTCAACTCTCGCGCAGCAGGGCTTCGAGGCTGTCGAGCCGGTCCGCGTCGCGGGCCGGTTTGTCCCATCGGATGCGATGAATGCGCGGAAAGCGCATCGCGACTCCGGAGCGGTGGCGCGTCGAGCGGTTCAATCCCTCGAAGGCGATCTCCAGCACGACGCCGGCATCACGCGAATGAACAACCTCGCGCACGGGGCCGAAGCGGTTCGTGGTATTCTGGCGCACGAACTTGTCGAGCGCGGCCAGTTCCTCGTCGGTGATGCCGGAGTAGGCCTTGCCGACCGGTACGAGTTCCTCTGCGCCGTCGTCACGCGTGCGCCAGACGCCGAACGTGTAGTCGGAATAGAACGACGAGCGTTTGCCGTGGCCGCGCTGAGCGTACATCATCACGGCATCGACGGTGAACGCGTCGCGCTTCCATTTGAACCACGGGCCTTTCGGCCGGCCCGGCACATACACGCTGTCGTGTCGCTTGAGCATCACGCCTTCCACGGCGTCGGCGTCGTGCGCTGCACCGGCGGATGCGGGATCGGCGCGCGCGGCTGCAAGGTCAGCCCAACTCGTGAAAGCCACGAGTGGCGATAGATCGATCCGCGGCGAATTGAGACTATCGACGACTGCCTCGAGCCGCGTGCGCCGCTCGGTGTAGGCGAGCTCGCGCAGGTCGTCTCCGCGCTCGACGAGCAGATCGTAGGCGCGAATGTGCGCGGGAAACTCGGCGAGCAGCTTCGGCGTGATGGCTTTGCGATTGAGCCGCTGCTGGAGGACGTTGAAGCTCTGCACGCGCGCCTCGCGCAGCACCAGCAACTCGCCGTCGATCGCGCCATCGAACGTGATCGCGTCGACCAGTTCGGGAAACGCGTGCGAAATGTCCTCGCCCGTGCGGGTATAGACGCGCGCGACGTGGCGTCCCTGCGCGTCTCGCCCGCCGACCGCCTGCACGCGGATGCCATCCCACTTCCATTCGGCCGCGAAGTCCGCGGGATCGAGCGTATCGCGCCAGTTCGCGGTGTCCTCGAGTGGATGCGACAGCATAGGCGGATGGAACGGAGCCGGATTTGCGGTGTCCGGTTTCGGCCCGCGCCCTTCGGCCCACGCGAACAGGTCGAGATACGGTGGCGCGAGGCCATGCCACACGCGTTCGATGTCGTCGGGATCGAGTGTGCCGAGGCGCGCAACGGCGGTCTTCGCGAGGCGGGCGGTGACGCCGATCCGCATCGATCCGGTGATGAGCTTCAAGAGTGCCCAGCGTCCGGTTTCATCGAGCGTGTCGAGCCAGCCCGCAAGGCGGCGCGGCAGATCGGCTTTGGTTGTCTCGCTCAGGCCCGCGATGACATCGGAAAGATGCGGCGGCGCCGCGTTGCTCGGCTGAGCGGGCCACATGAGCGCGACCGTTTCAGCGAGATCGCCGACGTAGTCGTAGGACAGCGCGAACAGCACCGGATCGGCGCGCTCCTGGATGAGCCCTCGGATGAGGCCGGCCTTTGCGTGACGGAATGACAGTGCGCCGGTCAGTGCCGCCAGCGCCCACCCGCGTTCGGGATCGGGTGTATCGCGGAAGTAGTCGGTCAGCAGGCGCAGCTTGGCATTGCGGCGCGCTTCGTAGCCGAGACGGTCGATGAGGGCTGCGAAGCGGTTCATGCCGCCTCCTCGTCGCCGTAGCCGACAAGGCGCAGTGGCCGCGCGCGGAGGCCCTGCGTGCCGCACCAGTGCACCAGCGCCTCTTCGGCGCCGTGTGTGACCCACACCTCCTCCGCGCCCGTGTCGTGAATCGTGCGCCCGAGATCGTCCCAGTCGGCGTGGTCGGAGACGACGAGCGGCAGTTCGACGCCCTTCTGCCTGGCGCGGGCGCGGATGCGCATCCAACCGGAGGCGAAGGCCGAGACGGGATCGGGAAATTTGCGCGACCACACGTCCTGCAGCGCGCCCGGCGGGCATAGCACGATCGCACCGCCGAGTGCTTTGCGGGCGTCGAGATCAACTGGAACCACCTCGCCGAGCGGGATGCCTTGCGCTTTGTAGAATTCGGTGAGGCGGACGAGCGCGCCGTGCACATGGATCGGCTTGTCGTATCCGGCATCCCGGATCAGCGCGATCAACCGCTGCGCCTTGCCGAGCGGATATGCGCCGACGAGGTGGGCGCGCTCGGGAAACAGCGCCACGCTGTCGAGCAGCTTCGCCACCTCCTGCTCGGTCGGCGGATGGCGAAAGACGGGAAGGCCGAAGGTGGCCTCGGTCACGAACAGGTTGCAGCGGATGGGTGCAAACTGGCCCGC
This sequence comes from uncultured Hyphomicrobium sp., assembly GCA_964557265.1. Lineage (GTDB taxonomy): Bacteria > Pseudomonadota > Alphaproteobacteria > Rhizobiales > Hyphomicrobiaceae. The sequence goes on along the minus strand of CAZKZT010000127.1, from coordinate 216 downwards.
GGTCCGGTCGGGGAGGCGCTTGTAATCGCCCGA
>CAZKZT010000127.1:0-173 GCA_964557265.1 uncultured Hyphomicrobium sp. | reverse complement strand
TTCGGTGAGGCGGACGAGCGCGCCGTGCACATGGATCGGCTTGTCGTATCCGGCGTCTCGGATCAGCGCGATCAACCGCTGTGCCTTGCCGAGTGGATATGCGCCGACGAGGTGTGCACGCTCGGGAAACAGCGCCACGCTGTCGAGCAGCTTCGCCACCTCCTGCTCGGTCG
>CAZKZT010000126.1:4126-9780 GCA_964557265.1 uncultured Hyphomicrobium sp. | reverse complement strand
TAGAGTACCGGATCGATGAAAGGTTTGCGGCCACCGATCAGGTCGGCAACCACGCGCCCCACCCGCCAACCCAATGCACGAGGCCCAGGCGAGCTCCAATGGTCAGCCGGTTCGGCTGGTTCTGAACACGACAGCAGATCGCTATTCACCCCGGCGCGGATGCTGCCGGGGCCAATGCGGGGGCACCCCCGCCCCCGAGCTATCGTCCAGGTCTAAAGGTGTGCTCTTGGAGGACTTGGCGGATGGGGAGGGATTCGAACCCCCGGTGAGCGTGAACCCACGGCGGTTTTCAAGACCGCTGCCTTAAACCACTCGGCCACCCATCCAGCGCGTGCACTCTATCGCCCGACTGCACGCCCGGCGCAAGCGCGTCAAACCCGCCCGCAGGCGCCGCCACTCAGTTGTGGTCGTCGGGTAGCACCGGCACAGGGCAGATCTTGACGCCCTCTTCCTTCAGCTCCGCCACCTCTTCTGGCGTCGCCTCGCCGTGAATGCCGCGGGCGGGCGCTTCCTCATTATGGATGCGCCGCGCCTCTTCGGCGAACCGCGGCCCGACATAGTCGGACTTGGCCAGCATTTCGTCGCGCAGCTTACGCATCTGGTTCAGCAGCTTGCGCTGCTCGCCATTCAGCATGTGCTGCTGGCGGGGCGCGGCCTCGACGGAAGGCTCGACAGGCGCTTCGACGGCAGGCGCCGCCTTGCGGCTGCGGGAGCGCGCCACGCGCGGCGCCATGATGGCCTTCTCGACATTGGTCGTGCCGCAAAGGGGGCAGGTCACCTGCTTGTTGCGCGACTGAGCGTCATAGGCCTTGCTCGAGCTGAACCAGCCCTCGAAGGCATGATCGTTGCCGCACTTCAACTGATAGCGAATCATGCTCACCTCTCGAGCCGAAGCTCGTACTTATGAACTGGCGCACGGACTACAGGCAGCCCCAGCCGCCCGGCTGCGCCACCTTTGGACCATTTGCCGAAAACACCGTTCCCCCGGGAGGCGACGGAGCATCATCGGCCGAACCGCGCCTTCCTCTCATAGAAGAGCAGGAATTTCAGTCAAGTGCACGCCAAGAACGAACTAATTACTAATGACGTGTTATACGTTTGGATAAGGCACTCGGACCAGGTCCAATTCGGGCCGCTTCGAGGATGCCGATACGGGGCGCCGCGGGCGGTCAGGGCGTCGCAGCCATATGCGCTTGCCGCGAGCCTCCCGAGCCGCTAAGTCACGCCGGCGCCCGGCTGATTTTTGCATTCGGCAATAATCACCGCGCATTTGCCGTCACCCACATGGGGAACTGTCATGGGCTACAAGGTCGCCATCATTGGTGCCACCGGTAACGTGGGCCGCGAAATGCTGAACGTACTCGCTGAACGGGAATTCCCCGTCGACGAGATTTACGCGCTGGCGTCGCGCCGCTCCATTGGCGTCGAGGTCACGTTCGGCGAAAAAACGCTCAAATGCCAGGACCTCGAGACGTTCGACTTCTCCAAGGTCGACTTCGCCCTGATGTCGGCGGGCGGCACCGTGTCGAAAGAATGGAGCCCGCGCATCGGCGCGACGGGCTGCATCGTTATCGATAACTCTTCGGCATGGCGCTACGACGTCGACGTGCCGTTGATCGTGCCCGAGTGCAACGCGGACGTGCTCGTCGAATACATGGCGCGCAACAACCGCAAGAACATCATCGCCAATCCGAACTGCTCGACCGCGCAGATGGTGGTGGCGCTGAAGCCGCTGCATGACGCGGCGCAGATCAAGCGTGTCGTCGTGTCGACCTATCAGTCGGTGTCGGGCGCCGGCAAGGACGCGATGGACGAGCTGTGGGCTCAGACCAAGGGCAAGTACGTGCCGGGCCAGGAAGTCGAGCCGAAGAAGTTCCCGAAGCAGATCGCCTTCAACTGCATTCCTCAGATCGACGTCTTCATGGAGGACGGCTACACGAAAGAGGAATGGAAGATGCTGGCCGAGACGAAGAAGATCCTCGATCCCAAGATCAAGGTCACCGCGACGTGCGTGCGCGTGCCGGTCTTCGTCGGCCATTCAGAGGCGGTCAACGTCGAGTTCGAACGCCAGATGACGGTTGCCGAAGCGCGGTCGATCCTGCGTGAGGCACCCGGCATCATGGTCGTCGACAAGCGCGAGAGCGGCGGCTACGTGACGCCGGTCGAGGCGGCGGGTGAGTTCGCCACGTATGTCTCGCGCATCCGCGAGGACGCGACGGTGGAGAACGGTCTCGTGATGTGGATCGTGTCGGACAACCTGCTGAAAGGCGCTGCCCTCAACACGGTGCAGATCGCAGAAACGCTGGTCAATCGCAAGCTGTTGCGGAAAGCGGCCTAGCGCCGGACCGATCGAGATGGAGGCGGCCGCGCTTCCATCGAGACCATGACATCGACCGCGGTGCGCGGCGGCTGCCTTTACCCAGCGCGGGGATCAGGCAGCTGCAGCGACTCGACGATCTTCTTCAGATCGGCGACGAGCGTGGACTGCTGCTCCGACGACAGCGCACTCAGTATCCGTTCGTCGACCGCCGCCACCTTGGGCTGCGCCTCGGCAAGAATGCGCGTGCCCTCGTCGGTCAGCTTCACCGCATAAGCGCGCGCGTCCTCGCGCGTGCGCCGGCGCTGCAGGAGGCCCTTCTTCAGCATCCTGCGGACGATATCCGCGAGGGTTGACCGGTCGATTCCGGTCAACATCACCAGATCGGTCTGGCTGAGGCCTTCGTTCTGGGAAACGGTGAGCAGAACGGCGAACTGGCGCGGCGTCAAATCCAGACCGGCCATCTCGGCCGTGAAGATGTCGGCTGCACATTGGCCGGCGCGGTGGAGGAGGTGGATCGGCGATCCCGAGAGAGCTGCCGGCTCTGCCGCGTAATCATCCTGCGGAAGTCTGTGTTTCATTGCTTGTATCGCCGCCATTCGTGCCCGCTCATTTCTGATGGTTCAACGCACCGATCTCGATCAGACGCCGGATTCAACGGCGCCGATAGAAACAGATCTGCCGGTTGGGATCAAATGCAGACTGAACGGCTACGCAATTTCTTTAAGCTAAGCGCTGCCTGACGGCCAAGCAAGTCCGGCAATGCGTTACCTGGCCGACCGATAATCCGACATCGTTGCATTTCGTTTTGGAGGCCGCGATGGGTTTCCCCCTCTACTTAGAGGATTGACCGTCGGGCTTTTCAAGGGCGTGACGCTGGATCAGGCCCATCTGGAGCACGGCAAAGATGATCGTGATCGGCAGAATACCGAAGACTTTGAAACTGGCCCAGGCTGTCTCACTGAAATTTCGCCACACGATCTCATTCAGTACGGCCAGCGCCAGGAAAAAGACAATCCAGCGGTACGTGAGCTTGCGCCAGCCGACCTCCGTCAGGTGAAACGCTTCACCGAGAAGCAACTGCAGGAAGTTGCGCCCAGCCAGCAGCCCGCCCGCGAGCACCACGGCAAACAGCACGTTGACCATCGTCGGCTTCATCTTGATGAAGCGCGGGTCATTCAGCCAGAGGGTCAGGGCGCCGAACCCCACGACCAGCACGGTCGTCATGATGAGCGTCGCGGAGATATGGCCGAGCCACACCTTCGAGAAGATCATCGATAGGACGGTCGCGGCCATGAGCACGCCGGTCGCCCAATAGATCCCTGCCACGAGGTAGGTGATGAAGAAGATCACCAGCGGCGCGAGATCGACCAGCAGCTTGATGACCTGTTTGTTGTTCACTGCAGGCGCAGCGTCACCATCGTGGGGAGCGGGTGCGGTCATAGGCAGTCAAGCTCCGGCAAAAGCGCAGCACTGGCACAGCAGCCGCCGCTACGGATGGAAATCCCTGATCGCCACGCCGCGCGCTACTGGCGGCGGTTCTGGTTCTCGACCGGGATGCGGTAGCGCTGCAACCGCCGAACCTGCCACCACAGATACAATCCGGTCAGCGGCATGACGACGAAGAGCTTGAAAAGGATCCAGACGTCGACGCCCGTGAAGGCCCGGTCCAGCGCCCAGAACTCGGTGTCCCGGAACCCGATGCGCACAGCTTCGTTGCATGCGGCCGTGACGAGGAAGAACCACACCAGGTTCATCGTCAACTTGTTCCAGCCTTCCTGGGTGTAATGGAAGGTGCCGCCGAACACGAAGCGGAAGAAGTTGCGGTCCGTCTTGAGGCCCCACCAGAGCAGCACCGCCACGAGGGTGTTGAAGATCGTGACCTTGATCTGCACCCACTTCGGATCACCGGTGACGAGGGTCAAAACGCCGAACGTGATGCTCACGGCGCCGGCAATGAAAGGCATGATCGGCGGGCGGCCGAGAATGGCGAGGGTCGCGACGAGTGCGATCAGGGTCGTGATGATGAGCGCGTAGGTGCCGGCGGCGATCCCCCAGATCCCGTTGACGAGAAACATCGCGATAAGCGGCCCCATCTCACCGAGGATGTTGACCACCTGTACACGATTGAAGGGGAAGCGTTTCGTCAGCCAGCTCATGAAACCATTACCGCCCGTTTCCTCACATACGCAGCCAGACGTACGGCAGTTGCGTTCACCCATTATGACTGAATGTGATTAACCATCCGCAATCGCACGCGCAAATTCCTTCGGATCGAACGGCTGGAGATCCTCCGCCGTCTCGCCGACGCCGATCGCGTGAACCGGTAGGCCGAAACGCGCTGAAATGGCCACAAGAATGCCGCCCCTCGCACTGCCGTCGAGTTTCGTCATCACCAAACCCGTTACCCCCGCCCGGTCCTTGAACACCTCGACCTGGGACAACGCATTCTGCCCGGTCGTCGCATCCAACACCAGTAACACTGTGTGCGGTGCAGAAGAATCGATCTTGCGCAGGACGCGCACGACCTTCTCGAGCTCATCCATCAGGGCGGCCTTGTTCTGCAGCCGCCCGGCGGTATCGATCATCAGAACGTCCCGGCTCGCCTCTTGAGCCGCCTTGAGCGCATCGAAGGCCAGCCCAGCAGAATCCGCACCGACAGCGCGCGCGATGACCGGTGCGCCCGTCCGATCTCCCCAGATCTTGAGCTGATCGATGGCAGCAGCGCGGAAGGTATCCCCCGCCGCCAGCATCACAGTCTTTCCGGAGCGCGCGAATTGCTGCGCGAGCTTGCCGATCGTCGTCGTTTTGCCCGCGCCGTTGACGCCGACAACGAGAATGACATGCGGCTTGTGTGCGGCGTCGATCACCAGCGGCTTCGCGACGGGTGTGAGCACGCGCTCGACCTCGTCGGCGAGCACAGCGCGCACATCGTCCTGCGATATGCCTTTCGCGTAGCGGCTGTGCGACAGCGTGGCCGTGATCCGCGACGCCGTTTCGACGCCGAGATCAGCCTGGATCAGCAAATCCTCGAGATCCTCGAGCGTATCGATGTCGAGGCGGCGTTTGGTGAAAAGCCCGGTGATCCCATCGGAGAGTTTCGAAGAGGTTTTGGTGAGTCCCGCCTTGAGGCGCGAAAACCAGCCCTGCTTCGGCGCGGGCGCCTCGACAGTGGAAGCGGCAGAAGGTGTCACCTCGATGGGAGCCACCACCGACGTTGCGTCCGCTGCAATCTCGGGAGCGGACGCCTCTGCTGTTGCTACGGGCTCGTGTGGCAGCTCCGCTGGTGCGGGCTGCTCGGCGGTAACAGGCCGAGAAACATCAGCTCGCGCACGGC
>CAZKZT010000126.1:0-4116 GCA_964557265.1 uncultured Hyphomicrobium sp. | reverse complement strand
GGCTGCTCGGCGGCCGGCGCGGGGGCGCTTTCCGGAACCGGCACCGGTTCGGGCGCGCGCGCGCTGCCGCCGCCAAACAGGCGTCCGAACAGGCCGCGCTTCTTTTCTTCCGGTGCGCTCACGATCCACCTTCCGCCTGCAAGCGGCGGCCGTCATGGCTTACCGCTCGCACCATCACGATATGGCCGGCTGGATGGGCACCAGCAAGGCGCACTTCGGTAAAATCCTCGGCGCGGCCGACATCTTCCCGTTCGACCAGCACCGCCAGCGTGCGCCCGATCTGCGCGTCGAGATGACGGCTGACGGCGCGCGCACCCGCCTGCCGGAGACGATCGGCGCGCGCCTTTACGGTGGCACGATCGAGCTGCGGCATCCGCGCTGCCGGCGTCCCCTGACGCGGCGAAAAGGGAAACACATGGAGGTCGGTCAATCCGCACTCGTCGACGAGGTTCAGCGTGTCGGTGAACATCGCCTCGGTTTCGGTCGGGAAACCGGCGATGAGGTCCGCGCTGATCGCAATATCCGGACGCAGGCGCCGCACGTCGCTGCAAAACCGGATCGCATCGGCGCGCAGGTGACGGCGCTTCATGCGCTTGAGGATCATGTCCGCGCCAGCCTGCAGTGAGAGATGCAGGTGCGGCATCAACCGCGGCTCATTCGCGATACAAGTGATCAGCTCGTCATCCGCTTCGATGCTATCGATCGAGGAAATGCGCAGACGCTTCAATTCTGGCACGAGACGCAGGATGCGGCGCACAAGACCGCCGAGCTTCGGCGCCCCCGGCAGATCGCCGCCCCACGACGTCAGATCGACACCGGTCAGCACCACCTCGGCGTGGCCCGCTTCAACAAGCCCGCGGATTTCGGATACGACCTGCCCCGCCGGCACCGAACGCGACGGCCCGCGGCCATAAGGAATGATGCAGAAGGTGCAGCGGTGATCGCAGCCGTTCTGGATCTGCACGAACGCACGCGCGCGCGCACCGAAACCGGTCGCGAGGTGACCCGCCGTCTCGCGCACCGACATGATGTCGTTGACCGCGAGGCGCGGCACCTCGCCTACCGCCAGCGCCGACCACGTCGCGCCCGCGACCTTCTCCCCATTGCCGATGACGTGATCGACCTCCGGCATCGCGGCGAAGCGCTCGGGCTCGATCTGCGCCGCGCAACCGGTGACGACGATGCGCGCTTGCGGGTTGGCTCGGCGCGCCTTGCGGATCGTCTGGCGCGCCTGCCGCACGGCTTCCGCCGTCACCGCGCACGTGTTGACGATGATGGTGTTGTCGAGACCGGCAGCGGCGGCGTGGCCGCGCATGACTTCGGATTCGTAGGTATTGAGGCGGCACCCGAGCGTGATGAGTTCGATGCCATCCGCACGCGGTTCGGTGGCCTCAGCTTGCGGCATGGCAGGCGAAATCGGCGGCGCGAGGGTATCGGTGTCTGCCATTCTGGATCGTCGCCTAACCAGCCGCCGCGAGTACGTCGTCGAGCGTGCCCTCGTGCTCAAGCTCAGCAGGGCCCGTCATCCGTATGCGATCGTCCGCCCCCCACTCGATGATGAGCGGGCCGCCCGGCAGCGTCACAGTTACCTTGCGGTCGGTAAGCCCGATACGGGCCGCCGACACCGCCGCTGCACACGCGGCCGAGCCGCAGGCACGGGTGAGCCCGGCGCCGCGCTCCCATGTGCGCAGCGTGATCGCGTCGCGCCCATCGATGCGCGCGATCGAAATGTTCGCGCGCTCGGGAAACAGCGGATGGTACTCGAGCATCGGCCCGATGCGGCCGAGGTCGATCGCGGCCGGGTCATCGACCCAGAACACCGCGTGCGGATTGCCGATGTTGGCGACCGCCGGCGAATGCATGATCGGCGCACCGGCCGGGCCGACGTTCAGCTCGATCCGGCGCGTATCATGGAAGGGCTCCGACAGCGGGATCTCCTTCCAGCCGAAGCGGGGCTTGCCCATGTCGACGGTGATCGACGCAGGGCTCGCGACCTTGACGTCGAGGACACCCGCATCGGTCTCGTAGCGGAAAGCGTCCCGCCCGGTCTCGCGCGCGGCCATCCAGCCGACGCAGCGCATCCCGTTGCCGCACGCCTGGGCCAGGGAACCATCCGTGTTGTAGATGGATATGCGCGCCTCGGTGCCCGCGGTCACGGGATCGTGGAGGACCATCATCTGGTCGAAATGGGTGCGCTCTGCCTTCGCGATGGCCTCGGCCTCGGCGGCCGTGAACCGCTTGGCCGATCCGCGCAGATCGACGAACACGATCTCGTTGCCGAGTCCGTTCATCTTCGCGTAGCGGATTGCCGGGGCGGTTGCCATGCGGTCATATATGGTGAGAAATCGCCCGCGAGACAATCGAATTGCCGCAGCGATGGCGTCGCACGACAGCGCGGCGCCCGGTTCCGCGCGAACGCTCTGACAGAAAGACACGACATGATACGCCTTGACGGTCCCCTCGTCCTCGCCGGCGCCGGCAACATGGGGGGCGCCATGCTCGCCGGCTGGCTGAAGCGGGGCCTCCAGCCGTCACAGATCGTTGTTCAGGATCCCGGCCCGCCGCCCGCGATCGCGGCCCTGCTGGCTGAACACGGGATCCAGGCCCAGGCGCGGATCGAGAGCCTCACAGCCCCTCCCGCGGTGCTGCTGATGGCGGTCAAGCCGCAGGTGATGGATGACCTTTTCCCGCCGCTTGCGCGCCTCGTCGGGCCGCAATCGGTCGTTCTCTCGATCGCCGCGGGCCGAACCATCGCGAGTTTCGAGCGCAGCCTCCCCGCAGGCGCCGCCGTCGTCCGCTCGATCCCGAACACGCCGGCCGCCGTCGGCCGGGGCATCACGGTGGCTGCACCCAACGCGCACGTCACCGCACAGCACAAGGAGACGGTGACCGAGTTGCTGTCGGCCATCGGCGAGGTCGCCTGGGTTGATGATGAAGCGCTGATCGATCCGGTCACCGCCCTGTCGGGATCCGGGCCCGCCTACGTGTTTCATCTGGTCGAGGCCATGGCGGCCGCGGGCGTTGCGGCCGGGCTTGCGCCGGACCTCGCCATGCAGCTTGCCCGCGCGACCGTCACCGGCGCCGGCGAGTTGCTGCATCAATCCCCGCTCGATGCCGCAACGTTGCGCCAGAACGTGACGTCACCCAACGGGACGACGTACGCCGCGCTGCAGGTGCTGATGGGCGAGAATGGCCTGACGCCGTTGATGACCAAGGCGATCGCCGCCGCGACCCAGCGCTCGCGCGAGCTGGCGAAGTAGGCCAGCCTTGCCCCCTGCGGCACGGCCCCCATATCTGAAGCAGAACCCGTTCCAGCGAGGTGCTCCGATGATCGACGCAACCACTCCCAAGGGCCGCATCCTCGCTGCCGCGCTTGCTCTAGCCGCCGAACGGCCGTGGGCCGAAGTCTCACTCGCCGACATCGCCGACAGGGCTGGCGTTTCGCTCGTCGAGCTCAAGGCTTCATTCGACGGCAAGACTGCGATGCTCGCCGCCTTCAGCGCGCTCGCGGATGACGAGATGCTGCGCCGCGCGCCGCGCCGCACGCCCGACCAGAGCACCCGCGACGCGTTGTTCGAAGTCATCATGAGCCGCTTCGATGCGCTCGCGCCGTATCGCGCGGCGCTGAAATCGATCGTCGGCAGCGGCTTCGCTGATCCCTCACACATCGGCGCCGTGATGAACGCGCAGCACTGGATGCTGGCCGCTGCAGGCGTGCCCAACGATGGCCCGGCCGGCTTCGCCCGCGCCGCCGGTCTCGCGACCGTTTACGCGAGCGTCTTCCGCACCTGGCTCGATGATGACGATCCAGGCTTCTCGCGCACCATGGCCGCGCTGGACCGCCGCCTGCGTCGTGGAGAGAGCACGCTCAAGTCGATCGACGACGCGTGCACCGGCGTCCAGCGCGTCGCCTCGGCGATCTATAACGGCATCTTTGTGCGCCGCCCCGCGCCGCCTCCCCCGCAGCCGGAAGCGACCAGTCCGCAACCGCCCGCGGGTTTCTGACTCACACGACGAAGGGTTGAGCTCGCCTATCGGCGGCGGCCGAAGGCCGCGAGGTGAAATCGCCAACCGGCGAGGCAGTGCCGCGGCGCGTGTAGCCGAAGGCGTACGCGA
>CAZKZT010000125.1:0-9816 GCA_964557265.1 uncultured Hyphomicrobium sp. | reverse complement strand
ACGATGACCTGCTCGACGCTCGGCAGCTTGCGCGCGATCTCGATGACTTTATCGGAGATGTCGATCCGCTTGCCGGCGTACCAGTAGCCGTCGCAGGTGATGAGAATGCGTGGCTCGATCTGTCCGAAGCGATCGAGTACGCCCTGGATGCCGAAATCCGGCGAGCATGACGACCAGATGGCGCCGAGCGAACTGGCGCCGAGCATGCCGATGATGCTCTCGGGAAGGTTCGGCAGCATCGCCGCGACGCGGTCCCCGGCCTTGATGCCAGCCCGGCGAAGGTAGCCCTGGGCCTGTGCGGCTTGCCGCTGGAGCTCTGCCGGGCTGACGCGGCGGCTCACCTTGTCCTCGCCCCGGAACACGAGAGCGTCTCCGGAAATGCGCTGCGTGCCCGCGAGCAGGTTCTCCGCAAAATTCAGCTTGCCGCCCGGGAAAAACTGAGCGCCCGGCATCTTGTCGCCGTCGACGAGATACGGCGCCGGGCCCGGGTCGCCCTTCACGCCGAGCTCGGTCCACAACAGACGCCAGAAGGCGCCGGGATCGTGCGTTGCGAAATCCTGCAATGCATCGTAGTCCGTGAGCGCGCGGCCGAAAGCTCGAGATGCGGCAGGCAAAAGGCGCGAGAGATTGGTGCGCGCCGAGACGCTATCGGAGGGTTTCCACAACGGTGTTGGCATGGCGCTGCTCCAGGTTCATCGGGGGCGGCCGGCCACCAGCGAATGCGGAAACCACCGCGCCATTTCTCATCGACGCGTACCGTGCTGGCTCGTCTTTCACAAGAGGCAGGCTGACGCTCCCTTGCCACAATCGTGTCCGATCTTGCCGCAATCCGGGGGGGCAGGTAATACGGCTGGGGACTTGTGTGGTGATCTATGCTGTTCGCCGCCCCCGCCGGATCGCTGGCCGACATGAACAGCGAAATCGAACAGCGCACCGGGCGCTGACGCGCGCACTCGCGTTGCGCGCTGGTAGCCGAGAGCAGTCCTAGGATATGAGCGTGCGTGGTCGAGCAAAGACATGGGTGGGACTGGCTGCCGCGGTCGGCGCTGTCGCGCTTGTCGCTTGGACCGGTTTCAGCGGTGTCGCGTGGCTCATGTCCCCCGGCGATATCTTCGCCCAGTTTCGTCTCCATGCGGCAACGCGCGCCGGTCTCGTGCTGACCCAGCCGGTGCAGCTTCTGGCACGCCCGCGGCTGGTGCTCGAAAGCGCCGCGATCCATGCCGCTGATCCCGCCCGCGACGAGGATAGTTCTGCCGCCGCCGCCCGTTCCCGCCGTCTGATCATCGACCATCCGGTGATCTCGGTCGATGTCGGCGCGGGCGGACGTGCCGATGGGGCGGTGATCGCCGAGGCGCTCGAGCCAATCGTTGCCAGGATCGCGGCGCTCGACATTCAGACGCTGGCCATCCGCGGCGGTTTGATCAAGCTCCGGTCGAGCGCGCTCGACTCCGAATTTCTGAGCGATGTCGAGGTGCAGATCACGCCGCAGCGGCGGTCGTCGGCGACCATCACCGGCCAAGTGACGTTTCGCGGACAGCGCCTGAGGCTCAATGCAGCGATGTCGAAGGCAGCGGCAAGCGGCGCCGAGAGCCGGTGGCCGTTGCAGGCAACGATTACGAGCAATCTGTTCGAGGCGAAGTTCGACGGCGTGATCGGCGAGGAGAAAGGGTTGCGGCTGACGGGCGCCGTCGATCTCCATGTGCCGCGCCTGCGCGAAGTTGCCGGGTGGGTCGGCATGAGCCTGCCACGCGCCAGCAGCCTCGAGGCGCTGCGGCTCAAGGGCAGCCTCGACTGGACCGGTGGCACGATGGCCTTCTCTAACGCGACGCTGACGCTTGACGGCAACGAGGGCGTGGGCGCCATCACCGTGGCGCGTCCCCGCGAACGCACCGCCGTCGAGGGGACGCTGGCGTTCAAGCGGCTGGATCTTACGCCTTACGTGACGTCGGCCATGGTCGAGAGTTCGCTTCCCACGCCGGTTTCTGCAGCATCGGCTTCCACGGCGACGCAGCGGCCGGGGATCACGACCTTGCTCGACAACCTCGATGCGGACCTTCGTATTTCGAGCGATGCTCTGGTCATCCCGGGTATCGAGGCCGGCCAGGGCGCGATCGCGGTGACACTGAAGAATGGCAAGCTGCTCGCAGACGTGGCGGAGCTTGCGATCGAGGATGGCGTGTTCAAGGGCCAGATTTCCGTCGAGCAGATCGGCACGGATCCGCGCTACGGTCTCAATGGCAAGCTCGAAGGTGTGGAGGCCGCCCGTCTGCTGCAGAAGCCTCTCGGGCGAAATCCGCTGCAGGGGCGCGTCGACATCACGCTTTCGCTCGCGACTGAAGGCGATACCTGGGAAGAGCTGATGCTGGCCCTTTACGGCAAAGCCAAGGTCGTGATGCGCGAGGGCGGCCGGGTGGGGCTGGATCTGAGGTCGCTCATCCAGTCGGCGCGGAAGGCAGAGGTCCGTGGATGGCAGGCGGCAAGCTCCGGCACGACGAGCCTTGATGATCTTGCGCTCACGATCGACATCCAGAACGGTGTGGTTCACGCGATGGTCGCGAACGCCAAGTCGGGGACGAGCGCGCTTTTCGGCGGTGGGTATCTGGATCTGCCAGGCCGCGCGCTTGAGTTCTCACTCGGCATGCGGACCGCCGATCCGTCGTCCCGAGTGACCGCATCGAGTGATGTGCTGCTGCTGAGCGGCCCCTGGAGTTCGCCGAGCGTAACGCTGGAACGCAGCGACGAGATCTTGCGGCGTCCGCCCCCGGCACTGGCCCCCACGCGGCCGATCGACAAAAATTAGATCGCGGATGGCGCCACCGAGCCCGGCCTATGCGCGCCGGCGCATTGCGCCGCCCCCGCGGAGCGCATGAGCGCAGCGAATAGGCGCGTGAGCGGAATCAAGCCGCGGCTTCTATCCTGCTGGGCACAGGCTTTGTGTCGCGAGCTTCGATCTCGTCGAGCCACCGCAGGATGCCGAACTCGCCATCGAAGGTCTCGTAGATGGCGGTGCAGCTCTCCACCCAGTCGCCGCAGTTGAGGTAGTGGATGTCGCCGATGTGGCGGTTGGCGGCGTGATGGATGTGCCCGCAGATGATGCCGTCGGCATCACGGCGGCGGGCGACATCGGACAGCGCCGTCTCAAACTCGCCGATGAAGTTCACCGCTGACTTGACCCGGCCCTTGAGGTAGGCCGAGAGCGACCAGTAACCGAGACCGAGGTGACGGCGGGCCCAGTTCAGCGGCCCGTTGAGCCACAGCGCCGTCTCGTACGAGCGGTCGCCGAGAAAGGCGAGCCAGCGCGCATAGCGGACGACGATGTCGAACTCGTCGCCGTGCATGACCACGTAGCGCTGCCCGTTGGCCGCGACGTGGACCGTATCGCGCAGGATCTCGATGCCGCCGAACGTGGTGCCGCAGTAGTCGCGCAGGCCTTCGTCGTGATTGCCGGGAATGAAGATGATCCGCCCGCCCTTGCGCACTTTTCGCAGCAACTTCTGCAGCACGTCGTTGTGGGCCTGCGGCCAATATGGCCCGCGCCGGACCTTCCAGAAGTCGACGATGTCGCCGACGAGGTAGATGACGTCGGCTTCGGCGACGCGCAGGAAATCCAGCAGAGCGTCTGCCTGGGCATTCCGGGTGCCGAGGTGGATGTCTGAAATGAAGAGGGTGCGATAGTGCCGGGTTCCGGCTGCGCGGCTCACGGCTACGTCCCCCGCAGGTTCGTCGATCATGACGCACCTCAACCGGATTCTCGTTACATGGCTGTGACAGGGAGATGGGCGTGGCGGGAAGCTGTGATGCGGATGCTACGCTCCGCTGCCGCCGTTGACATGAGGACGTGCCGCTGCCCGCTGTGGCGGCCGCAGGGCGCGCAAGTAAAACGGGGTTCAAAAATAAACGCCGTCAATGCCCATGCCGGGGCTGATGCCGGTTCAGAATTTGAAGCCGACCTCGGGCTCGAAGCCAGGGATGTAAGGCGCGCTCGCGTCGAAAGCCGCCCTTCGGTCGAAGGTCATGCCGTGCCGCGTCCACAGCGTCGCCCGCCCGACGCCATTCTCGATTCTCACGGCCGCGAGGAGCCCGCCGTCCTTCAGCTGATCCAACAGCGCCGGGGGCACCGTAGAGACGGCACCATTGATCAGGATGGCGTCGTAGGGCCCCTCATCCGGGGCGCCGGCCTGCATCGGGCCGGTAACGACTACCGCATTGTCGCACCCGACGGCGGCGAGCGCAGCACGGCTGCGTTCGGCCAGTGAGGGATCTTCCTCGAGCGCAATCACGGTCTGGCCGAGGCGGGCGAGGACGGCGGTCGAATAACCTGTTGCCGGAGCAACATCGAGCACCAGGGCGTCCGGCTCGATATTGAGGAGCTGGATCAGCTTGGCCAGCAGGCGCGGCGCCAGGATGTAGCGTTGGCGGCCACCGGCATCTGAAACCTTGAGATGCTCGTCGGCGTAGGCGATCGACTTTATCCGCCCCGGCACGAACTCCTCGCGCGGGATATCGTGCATCGCCCGCGTGATCCGCCGATCGGTCACATCGCTCGGCCGAACCTGGGATTCGACCATGTTGAGACGCTGGGTAGCATGATCGATCATCGTCAAAACCTGCCTGCGAATCCGGCGATCGGGCGCCGCCCCTCGATTTGAACGGTTCTGCTCTACCCCGCTCCGGCCGCCCGCGCAACGCCGCTCGTGCCGCAGCGGCCGCGTTGACAGGCATCGAACGGTCCAGCATCAATCGGTGAGCTGACGTCCGGTGACGCAAAGGCGGCCGATAGAGCTGCTGTTCCGGGCCGAGGGAGGGAATGACGGTATGTTGGATTCTATTCCGCGGCGCGCGGGCGGTTCCGCATGGGGCTGCGTGTGCGGGCGGACCGCACTCGGGTTCGTCTTTACCTACAAGGCAACCGTTGGCGACACCGCACCGGGAAGGGGCGTTGAAAAAGGGCAGCGTGGGCCTGTCCTTCTGCGCCATTCGACATCTGACGCATGATCGGACAGCGCCCGTGTCGCGAGGCGCGGGCGTCTCAGCAGGAGCCCCCAACGATGCAATTTACGCACGAGCACGAGGAACTGCGCCGCAGCCTGCAGAAGTTCATCGCGGCCGAGATCAATCCGCACGTCGATGAGTGGGAGCGGGACCAGATCTTTCCCGCCCACGCGCTGTTCAAGAAAATGGGCGATCTCGGTTTTCTCGGGCTCAACAAGCCGATCGAGTTCGGTGGTCAAGGTCTCGATTACTCCTACGCCATCGTGATGGCGGAGGAACTCGGAGGCATCAACTGCGGTGGCATCCCGATGGCCATTGGCGTGCAGACCGATATGGCGACGCCGGCGTTGGCGCGTTTCGGATCGGACGAATTACGCCGCGAATTCCTCGCGCCGTCCATTGCGGGTGATTACGTCGCGTGTCTCGGTGTGTCGGAGGTCGGCGCCGGATCGGATGTCGCGTCGATCACGACGACGGCGCGCAAGGACGGGGACGACTACGTCATCAACGGCGGCAAGATGTGGACGACGAACGGCACCCAGGCCGACTGGATCTGCCTGCTCGCCAATACATCGGATGGCCCCGTCCATCTCAACAAGACCCTCATTTGCGTGCCGATGAAAACGAAGGGCGTCTCGATCGCGCGCAAGCTCGACAAGATGGGGATGCACGCGTCGGATACGGCGCAAGTCCATTTCGACGACGTCCGGGTGCCGCAGCGCAACCGCGTCGGCGAGGAAGGCAGAGGCTTCACCTATCAGATGCTCCAGTTCCAGGAGGAGCGGATGTGGGCAGCGGCGCGTGCGCTCAAGGGCAACGAGCGCATCATCAATGCGACGATCGCCTACACGCAGGAACGCCAGGTTTTCGGCAAGCCTGTGCTCGACAATCAGGTCGTGCACTTCCGGCTTGCCGAGCTGCAGACCGAGGTCGAGCTGCTGCGCAGTCTCGTCTACCGTGCGTGCGCGCTCTACCTCGAGGGCCAGGATGTGACCAAACTTGCATCGATGGCGAAGCTCAGGGCAGGCAGGCTCGGCCGCGAAGTCAGTGACTCCTGCCTGCAGTATTGGGGTGGGATGGGGTTCATGAACGAGACGCCAGTCAGCCGCGCCTATCGCGACACGCGCCTCGCGTCGATCGGCGGCGGCGCGGACGAGATCATGCTGACCATCATCGCGAAGTACATGGGCACGCTGCCGGGGATGATGAACAGGCGCAAAGACGGCGGTTGATGCGAAACAGGCCCGGACCGAAGTCCGAGCCTGTTCATCTCAGGCGGCCGCTGAGGTCAATCAGGGCGCCAGTGTTTCGCGTGGCATCGGCGGCGCATCGGGATCGCGCTCGCGATCGCTGGCGAGTTCGCGGACCTGATCCTTGCCGTAGATGTCCGGCCGGAAGACGATGCGCCCGTTCTCCTCGACCCACGCGGTCACGTAGGCGAACACGACAGGCACCGGCTTCGCCAGCGTGATGTCGACCGCCTGGCCACCCTGCAGGATTTCCTCGATCCGCTCGCGGCTCATGTTCGGCTCGTTGCGTGCGATCCATGCGGCGAGATCGAACACGTCCTGGACACGCACGCAGCCGGCGCTGAAGGCGCGCGAGTGCTGACCGAACAGCGTCTTCATCGGCGTGTCGTGCATGTAGACGCCGTGGTCGTTCGGCATGTCGATGCGCACGAGGCCGAGCGCGTTCTGCGGACCCGGGTCCTGCCGGAAGCGGAGGTTCTTGGAGTCCACCGTGCGCCAGTCGATGTTGGTCGCGTCGACCTCAGGCCCGACGAAGGAGCCGGTCAGGACGCGGATCTGCTCCTTCTGGAGATAATCCGGTTCCTTGATCAGGCGCGGGATGACGTCCTTGTTCGCGATGCTTTCCGGTACGCGCCAGTAGGGGAAGAAATTGAGGGCGCGAATGTTGGCCGTCACGACCGGCGTCTCGCGGTCAGGCTTGCCTGCGATCACGCGATGACGCTGTTCGACGACGCCTTGAGAGACCGCTTCGGCTTGGAATGCCGGGACATTGACGATCACGTAGCGATCATCGGTCCGCAGATCGACGAGGTCGCGGATCCGGCGATGGTTCATCTTCAGCTGCGCGAGACGTGCCGCAGGCGGTACGTTCAACGCCTGCAGCGTCGACCGGTCGACGCGGCCGCTGACCCGCAGACCATGGCGGGCCTGGAAGCGGCGGATACCTGCCTCCACGGCGCTGTCGAGATTGAGGGAGCCATAGCCGCTGTTGGCGCGCATATCGCCCCACAACACCAGCACGCGGCGGATGGCCGGAATGCGCTCGTCGTCATCGCCCGGGCGGATCATGCGGGAGCCGGGAATGGTCGGCCAGCCGCCGTCAGCGACGACCCGCTCGAGCCGGCCAATGGCGTCTTCGATGGCCATCAGCATCTCGCGCGACCGCAAGGGCATCTGGCCTTCGCGCAAATCCTCCATCTGCTCTGGTTCGGCCGTCCGCTTGCGACGTCGGTCGTCAGGACTCGCACCACCCGGTGTGCTCGATGCGTAGCCCGGTGTCGTTTGCGGCCAGAACGACCAGTCCTGCGCTTTGGCACCGCCGGCCGAAAGTCCGGCACTGAATGTGATGGCGGCGGCGGCGGCGAGGGCACAGCCCAGGTCTCGCAGTGCATCCGCTATGATCTTTCCTCGGGGGGCCGCATGCGCAGCCAGTCCCCCGCTGCATCCTGTCTTCATGTCGCGCTCACGATCGCTGTTCTCTGAAGCCAGCAGACGCATCGACACGAGGGCTGAACCCTTGGCCGATCCTCTGGCGCAGGCCATTCGCCCGCATAGGCTTCGTTTGCGGCAACAGCAAGGTTGCCCACCCGTCATTACTCGGATTTATAACTGATTTCCGATCGCAGGCTATCCCGGCCCCCATCACTGTCACGTGAGACCCGCCAGATTTGCTACAGGGTTTCCGATTGGCCACACTTGTGTTCGCGACGCCGCCGGGCGGCACGATCTGCGTGGTGCGCGACAAGGTGCCACCAACGGCAACATGCTAAAATCCCAGGTGGATATCTCGACAGCCATCAAAGCCGTGCGTATGCTGCCGCCGTTTTCCGGGAGAGTGCGCGGGTGTAATTATGCCGGATTGGAGTGTGGCCGCGGAGCCTGCCACAGGCTGCGCGCAAGGCAGTGAGCGTGTCGATGCAGCCCCCGCGTGGCGGCGCCGGATGCGTGTTCTCCGGTTTACATGCGGGCTCGCGCTGTCGGCTGCCCTTGCGGGCATCGCCCTGCCGCGGACGGCGGGCGCTGTCGACCGGCTTCCCTGTGCTGCACCCCAGGCAATCTCTCAATTCGATGCGCCGCTCAATGGCTTTGTGCGGGCTATCGAGCGCACGCGCGAGATTCGTATCGTCGCGATCGGTTCATCATCGACGGAGGGAACCGGCGCCTCGAGCAAGCAGAAGGCGTTTCCCGCCCGCTTCGACTTCGAGATGGATCGTCTGTTTCCGGGCAAGGATTTCCAAGTCGCCAACCTGGGCAAAGGCGGAGAATTGGCTGAGGAGATGATGGCGCGCCTGGTGGGCGACGTTATTCCGATGAAGCCGGCGCTGGTCGTTCTGCAGACCGGCGTCAATGACGCCAACCAGGGTGTGGAACTGGCCGCGTTCGAGAAGATCCTGGTGGCGGGTTTGGCGGCATTGAAGGCGGCCGGTATCGAGGCGGTTCTGGTCGATCCGCAGTTCTATCCGCGCCCGGCGACAGTCCCGCGCTACGAGGACTATATCGCGGTGATGCACAGGGTCGCCAAGGCGCACGGTGTTCCCGTGTTCCGCCGCTATGCGATCATGAAGCACCTGGTTGCCAGTGGGCAGTTTTCTGTCGATGCGCTGCTGTGGCGTGACAAGTTCCACCTCAACGACGCGTCCTACGGCTGCCTGGCTGAGCTGATGGCATCGGCGATGGCGGCGCACGTTCGCCAGCGCGCGACCCCCGAAATGGTGGCGCAGGGCCGGACACCGCCGCCCGCAACGTCTGCGGGCGACGGCCAGTCGATCAATTTCTAGAGCACATCAATTCCGTATTCTTGCGAAAGTGCCCTGAGAACAATGGCTTTCTAGCCTTCGGGTGCGCTCTCGTTGGTGTGAGACGTCACTTTGAAGACAGTGAGCGAACCGCTCGACCAAACAGGCTTCGCGCAAGTTGCGAGCCGCTCCTTGGAGCCGGGTGCCACGCTAACGAGATAGTCGGCTGCGAACTCGGCCAGGCGGCTGCAGTCTCCAGCGAAGACTGCCCTCTTCCATAGTATCAGGCGATACCAGCGGATGAGATCGATTTTCTGGCTCGGAACGAATTTGAAATTGGCGAGAGTCGGTCGTCCCGTGAAATACTCGAACGCTTGCCAGCGTGCCCGCCAATCCGTTTCTCGGGCCGGTTCCACAACGACGGTTGCGCTCGTTGGTGTATTGCGCTTCACCCAATCGACAAGGTTGCGTTCATCCGGCTCTAGCTGAGAGATCAAAGGCAGCTGGGGCGCCATCAGAGCCCACCGGATGGCCCATGCACGCTCAGCGGCGAAAGGGATTGCAGTGAGAAGTAGGGCTGCGGCCAGCGCACGGGGCGCGTTCGCCGACATAGCTTCCCTCAATGACAATGCGGCCAGCATCAGTGAGAGAAGCAGGATCAGCGAGTTGGGGCGAAACAAATACAGCAACCCCAGATGGTGGGTGTGCCTGTCGAGATACGCAAGTCCGAGCGCGCTAAGCAAGTACACGTGAAGTGCCAACAGCCAACGCGTGCGTGCCTGAAGCCGATTAGAGTAGATCGCAAGGAGGCTGAGGGTGCATGTTGCGGCCAGTATCCA
>CAZKZT010000124.1:371-9819 GCA_964557265.1 uncultured Hyphomicrobium sp. | reverse complement strand
CGGCGCCGCGGGGCTGCCTCGCCTGTTGGAGATTCCGCCTCGCGGCCTTCGGCCGCCACCTAGAGCCTGATCGGTCGAGATGGAAGCGCTTGCGCTTCCATCGAGAGCGTGAATCAGACTCTAAAACAAAGGGCCGCACAAGCGGCCCTTCTGTATTCGGTAGCACTCGAAGAGCGTGAGGTAGAAAGCGCCAACCGGCGAGGCGGCAGCCGTAGACGTTGGCGTCCGCGGAGAACTAAAGCCGATACCTGATCTGATCCGACCAGAAACGCTCGAGGCGGATCAGCGCGCGGTTGAGACCCTGGATATCGGTCTGATTGACCTCGCCGACCACTTCAAGCGAGCCGAGCTGGCGATGGTACAGCTTGTCCACCACATCGCAGGCATCCATGCCCTTCTGGGTCAGACTGACCTTCACCGAGCGCCGATCCACTTCGGAGCGCTTGTAGTGAAGATAGCCCATGTCGACGAGCTTCTTCAGATTGTACGAGACGTTCGAGCCGAGGTAATAGCCGCGCGTCTTGAGTTCGCCAGCCGTCAGCTCGTTCTCGCCGATGTTGTACAGGAGCAGCGCCTGGACGCTGTTGAGTTCGGCGCCGCCTTCACGGTCGAACTCGTCCTTGATGACGTCGAGCAACAGACGATGGAGACGCTCGACCAGGCGCAACGCCTGCAAATACTCCGTCCGGAACTCTTCGCCATTCGCCTGTTCCCGCGGGCGCATCTTTTCCAATACTGCACTCATCTGGATGCCTCTGGCTTGCTTACCGTGCGGTTGAATTCACACGTCTGATCAGCCAGCAAACTACATAAGAAAATTAAATGTTACGCTAATACATATACTGAATAAAAGATTGAAACGTGTGCCGATACTACGCACCTGAAATGCGAGAGAAACAGCATATGTTTC
Organism: uncultured Hyphomicrobium sp.; assembly: GCA_964557265.1. GTDB lineage: Bacteria > Pseudomonadota > Alphaproteobacteria > Rhizobiales > Hyphomicrobiaceae. Next base: position 8,909 of record CAZKZT010000124.1, on the reverse strand, counting down.
CCTATTTTATACCATGAATTCCTGCATTTTCTGGCGCGTAGCGAGACGAATATGGTGTGCCTCGGGCGCTGAAAAAATGGCATCGAGAACCGCCAGGCTCACATCCTCGACTGCTGCCGGCCGCCAACTCGGCGCCCCGCTTTTCTCGACGAGGCGGGCGGTCACGCCAGCGTACAGGTCAGGCAGATCCAGCACCCTGCAGATCAGCGCGTGCTCGAGTTCCAGAAGCTCGCGCAGGTCCATGGCGGATGCCTCGCGGACGAGACGGTGCGTCACCACCAGCGCCGACGGCGATGCCGCCCGCAGCCGCGCCAAAGTTGCATCAGCCCACGCAGCGTGCGCACCGCGCTCCCGCTCGAGACGCGCGATGATCTCCGCAACCGTCCCGGCGCCGAAGCAGCGCGTGATCACATCGCCGAGGGCAAGCAACGGGCCCGGGCCGGGGTCGCGATGGCGGCTATCGAGCACGGGATCGACAGGATCGGCATCGGCCAGCGCGGCGGTGATCGCGTCGAACTCGGACGACGGGATGCAGTGCGTCACCAGACCGAGGTGAAAGGCGTCCGCAGCGCCGATGCTCTCGCCCGTCAGCGCCAGGTACATGCCGATGTCCTTCGGCATCCGTGCGAAGGAATGGGTCAGGCCGTTATTCGGCAAGAAGCCGAGCCCGGTCTCCGGCATGGCGAACCGGTAGCGCTCGCCGGCGATCCGGTGCGTACCGTAGCGGGAGATGCAATTGCCGCCACCAATCACCGGGCCGTCGATCAGCGACACGGTCGGCTTCGTGAAGCACTCCGCGGTCCATACCAGCGCGATTTCGTCGCCGAGCGCCTTCTCGGCAGCCTCCATGTCGCGATTCGCAAGCCCGGACATCTCGACGATGTCCCCGCCCGAGCAGAACATGCCCGCGGTGCTCGAACGCACCACCACGGCATAGACCAGCGGATCGCGCGCAAACGCCACCAATCCGCGCGCGACCTGCGCGCGACCGGCAATCGTCAGCGCGTTGCGCTTCTCTGGCCGTACGAGCGTGACCAGTCCCGCGGCTCCCCGGCGCTCGATCTCGAGACCGTCTGCAACGCTCTCCGCCGCCGTTGGCTCGGCCATCCGTTTTCCCCCTTGATGCACCTGTGGAACATCACTTTAACGGACACGCCCCGCGGCTGCCATCTGATAGCCGGAGTGGCGGCCCATAGTGAGTCGCAGCGCGATGGGCATCGCGCCCCGGTAAGTGCGTCTGTGAACATGCGTGCAACTTCTGCGGCCTGCCCTGCGTTGTCCAGGGCCCCAAGAGGAGAACAACGCCAGGATGCACGTCAGAACGGCAGTGGGGCTGATGATCCCGCTCGTGATGCTCCTCCAGCTTTCCGATGCCGCCGCACAGACGGCCGACGGATTGCCGTTGCCCGAACGCAACCCCTTGCGCGTTGCCGGGATGCCGTTGCCCGAGCGCAATCCGCTGCGAATCGTCCCCGAACGCGAGCCTCAACCGCCGCAGGACGTGGCGCGAGGCAAGCGCGGCACCTGGCCGAAAGTGCTGCCCGGTACGCCCGCCATTCTCAAGACATGGAGCGAAGAAGACACCGCCGCCGAACGGCAACGCTGCGTCGCCATCCTGAAGGACGTTGCTGCCGAGTTCGAGCCCGCTGATCCCGTGCGGAACGGTGGCTGCGGATCGGCCGCGCCTTACAATCTCACTCGCATCGGCAGCAAGCCCGCAGTCCTCATCCATCCGCCGGCGACCGTGACGTGCGACATGATCGCGGCGATGGCCGACTGGATGGACGAGGACGTTCAACCGTCGGCCCTGAAGCACCTCGGCGCGGCGGTCATCCGGATCAGCAACATCAGCGACTACTCCTGCCGCAACGCAATGTCGCGCACTTCGACGCGTCTCAGCGAGCACGCTCTCGCCAACGCCCTCGACGTACGTGATTTCATTACCGCCAAGGACGATACCGCCGACCTCAAGCGCGACTGGGGCCCGACCGTACGCGACATAGCTGCGCGCATCGCGGCGGAGAAAGCCGCCGAGGCAGCGCGGAAGGAAGCTGCCGCGGCAGCAGCGGCCAAAGCTGCAAAGGAGGCGTCCACGAAGGCCGCGAAAAGCGCGCCCGGCGAGAAAGGCTCAAAAATGAGCGATGCGCGCGAAGAAGTGCCGCCGGCAGTTGCCGTGACCGGCAGCGCGTCCGGCGCCGCGGGCGGCCGACGGTTGTCACAAGCCGAGACACGGCGCGCCCGCCGCGACGCGCGGCGCATCGAGGTTGCGAGCCGCCTCGGCGGACCGGCAGTATCCGCAGGCGGCGGCGTCAGCGAAGATATGCGTCAGACGGTGCTGCCCACAGGCAAGAGCCGCGGGTCGAGGTCACGCCGCGCGGCGATGCAGGAGGAAATGCGGCCCCCTTCGGCGGAAGCCAACACGCCGCGCGCGCGCTTCCTACGCGAAATCCACACCAAGGCGTGCGATCACTTCGGCACCGTGCTCGGCCCCGAGGCCAATGAGGCACACCGCGACCACTTTCACTTGGACATGGCGAAGCGGCGCCACCGGAATTTCTGTGAATAGCGTATGTGGCCGCGCACTCATTGTGCCGCGCGGCCCAGCGCCTCCATGTCGGCGAGCCAGCGCTGGCGGCGCTCAGCGGATACGCTCGTGATGTTGCCGAGCAGCGTATCGCGAATAGGCCCGGCACCAACGAAGCCGAGGATATGGTGCCTGAGCGTTTTCAGGGCATGGGCACCATAGTACCAGCGGTAGACCAACGCCGGCATCCCCATCGTGATGACGACACGCGCCGACTTGCCTTTCCACGGCGTCACAAACCTCCCCGTCTTGGCCGGCTCGAAAATGTCCGGCTGGATGACACGCTCGAGAAATCCCTTGAAGATCGCCGGCAGCGTCCCGAGCCACAGCGGAAAGATCATCACCATATGCTCACAGGCGGCGAGGGCATCATGGACCCGCACGAGATCAGGCTCCAGCGGCTGCAGCTCGCAGTAGGCGCCGCGCAGGATCGGATCGAACGCCATCGAGGCGGTATGAAAGACCTCGATCTCATGCCCCGCCGCTTCCGCGCCGCGCCTGTAAGCCTCGGCGAGCGCTTCGCAATAGGTATTGCGCCGCGCGTGCCCGACGACAACCACGATGCGCGCCATGATGCCACCTCCTTGCTTTGCGACGCAATTGGTGGCTATGCACTGCGCCGAGTGCCAGCGTGTAACCTTGACGCCGCGCAATTGGCACCATTCGCCGCACCGTAGGTTTCCTCGGCACGGCCGACCGATCGACAGGACGCACCCTTTGGGACGACCACCGCAGGCCGCACCGGCCAAGAAGGAGGGAGACGGCGACAGCCGCATCGCCCCCGATCCGCTGTCCGTTGTGCTACCGGCCCTGTCGGCGCTCGGCGCGATCGCTTCGATCGCAGCCGTCAACTGGGTTGGGCAGGAGCGCACACCCGAGCGCAGCAGGGCGCGGCGCAAGGTCGGCCTCGTGCTCCGCGATCTCGAGTCATGCTGCCTCGGCCTCCAGGAGATCTTCAGGCGGCTCAATCGCAACCCGCGCCTCTTTGCCGGCGAAGGCGCCGCATCCGGCTCGCCGCTCAAATTCGGCGTCCACGGCCCGCGCATCGATCCCGCGCTGGCGCGCGCCTATCACCAGCTCATGAACGACGTTGCTTCGATGCTGGTGCTCGCCTCGCAGAATGCCTTCGACATCATGTGCGCGATCGAGGACGGCGAAATTGCCGCCCCCGAGCAGCTCTTCTTCGATATCGGCGAGCAGCAGGACAGGCTCAACAAGCTGATCCAGGAGCGGGCGACACTGAAAGTGCTGGTCCAATCGGGGCTCGAGATCGCGAATGCCCTGCAGACGTTGATCGCCGAGTTCAAGAAGTACAAAATCGATCCCGCCTGACCGGCACTCTGCGCCAGATCAAGGCGGCCGCTGCACGCCGCACACATATCACGCAGCAAGCGCCGTTGCTTGTCCCGATCGCGAAGTCTCCTGTCAAGGAAGTCCCGATGGCCTCCATCTCCATGCGCCACCTGCTGATCGGCGCCGCCGCCGTGATCGCGATCCTCGCCGCTCTTTTCTGGTGGCTTGCAACGTCGCGTCCGCAGGTCACTGCGATCAAGCCGACGCGCGGCGACGCCGCCGAGGTCGTCTATGCGACCGGCGTCGTCGAACCGCAGCAGTGGGCGAAGGTTTCGTCGCTGCAGCGAAAGCGCATCGTCGAGCACTGCAACTGCGAGGGCAAGCCGGTCAAGAAGGGTGACGTGCTGGCGCGGCTCGAGGATGGCGCCGAACGCGCCGCACTGGTCGAGCTCGAAGCGCGCCGCGAACGCATTCAGGAGGAAGCGCAGCGGCTGGAGGGCCTCGTCGAACGCAACGTCACGACGCGCGTCACCTATGACGAGAAGCTGACACAGCTGCGCGAGCAGGACGCACGCATCGCCGCACAGAAGGACCGCATCGGCGATCTGGTGCTGCGCGCGCCGATGGACGGTGTGGTGCTGCGCCGCGACGGCGAAGTCGGCGAGATCGCGGGCACCGGAGCGAACGACATCCTGTTCTGGATCGGCCAGCCGACGCCGCTACGCGTCGTCGCCGAAGTCAACGAGGAGGATATCATCAAGGCGCGCCTCGGCATGACGGTCCTGCTGCGCCACGACGGGCTCGCGGGCGAGCCGCTGCGCGCAACACTCTCGGAGATCACGCCGAAAGGCGACCCTTCGACCAAGACCTTCCGTGTCTATTTCGCGCTTCCCGACGACACGCCTCTCCGCATCGGCATGAGCGTCGAAGCCAACATCGTCGTGCGCGAGGCGAAGGGGGCGCTGCTGGTGCCGATCGAGTCGGTCGCCGATGGCCACGTCTTCGAAATCCGCGGCAGCCGCGTCTACCGGATCCCCGTCAAGACAGGGATCCGCGGCGCCCGCATGGTCGAGATCCTTGCTGGCCTCGACACCGACAATGAGATCGCATCGCCAGCCAGCGCAGACCTCAAGGACGGCACGCGTGTCCGCGTGACGCGGAGCGCCACGCCATGAAGCTGGTGTTCTCGATCGCGATGACCCACGTCATGAGCCGCGTGCGCCAGTCGCTCGTCGGCATACTCGGCGTCGCGACCGGCGTCGGCTTCTCGGTGATGATGGCGGCACTGATGGAGGGCTCGCAGAACGACTTCATCGATACGCTCATCGACGCGATACCCCACATCACGATTTCCGACGAGCGGCGCGAGCCGCCCGTACAGCCTGCCACGCAGATCTACGACGCGGCCCAGATCCACGGCCTCAACACAGCGGTTATCCGGCCGGGAATCAAGAATCCGCTGGCGATCATGTCGACGCTCGAGACGTGGATACCCGGCGCCATCGCGCCGTCGGTCGTCTCGAAGGCGATCGTGCGCTTTGCCGGCCGCGACATCGCCGCCAGCGTCACCGGCATCGATCCGAAGCGCGAGATCACCGTCTCCAAGCTCACGACCTACATCAAGCAGGGCAGCATCGACGATCTCTACAAAGCATCCAATGCGATCATCCTCGGCGATCGCCTGGCGAGCAAGATCGGGGCACGGATAGGCAACACCGTGGTCGTGGTCGCCGGCAACGGCCAGCTCATGTCGTGCACGGTCGTCGGCCTCATGCGCACCGGCAATGCCGTCACCGACGAGTCCCAGGCCTATACGCTGCTCAAGACGGGGCAGATCCTCGCCGGCCAGACCGGCCTCGTGAACTCGATCCGGATCAAATTGCGCGACGTGATGAACGCACGCAGCATCGCGGCACGCGTCGAGCGCGAAACGGGCTACAAGGCCGTGTCGTGGCAGGAAGCCAGCGAAGACCTGATGTCGGCGCTGCAGATCCGCAATTTCATCATGTATACGGTTGTCGGCGCGATCCTGCTGGTTGCCTCGTTCGGCACCTACAATATCATCTCGACCATCACTCACGAAAAGACGCGCGACATCGCAATCCTCAAGTCGCTCGGCTTCACGCGCGCGATGGTGCAGCGGATCTTTCTCGTCGAAGCACTGGCCATCGGCGTGGCGGGAATGGTTTGCGGCTGGGTGCTCGGCTACCTGATGACACTCGGGCTCGGCACGATCGAGATCCGCACCCCGTTCGCGGACGCGAGCAACCTGCCAGTCATTGTTTCGCCGCGCCACTATCTGCTCGCGGGCGGCGTCGCGCTCGGCGCCTCCGCGATCGCCGGCTACATGCCGGCGCGCAAGGCGGCGCGCGTCCAGCCGGTCGACATCATACGAGGCGCGTCATGACCGCATCGAGCGGCGCGGCACCGCTGATCGAACTCCGCGATGTGACCAAGGTCATCGAGGGCATCGTGCCGGTGACGCTGGTCTCGCACATCGACCTCACGATCGAACCGGGCGAGTTCGTCGCCATCACCGGCCCGTCGGGCTCGGGCAAGAGCTCGCTGCTCTATCTGCTCGGCCTGCTCGACCTGCCGACCGAGGGCGAGGTCTACATCCAGGGCGCCGCGACGAGCGGGCTCGACGAAGCGACACGCGCGCACTTGCGGCTCGCGCGGCTCGGCTTCGTGTTCCAGTTCCATTTCCTGCTGCCCGAGTTCTCCGCGCTCGACAACGTGCTGCTGCCAATGCGCGCGCTCGGCGAAATGGACAGCGCCGCAATGCGGGAGCGCGCAACAGCCCTGCTCAGTTCACTCGGCCTCGCGGAGCACGCCCACAAGCTGCCGGGGCAGATGTCAGGCGGCCAGCGCCAGCGCGTCGCGATCGCGCGTGCGCTCGCCAACAACCCGCAGGTCGTGCTCGCAGACGAACCGACCGGAAACCTCGATACTGCATCGAGCCGTCAGGTGCTTGGGATCTTCCGCAAGCTCGTCGACGAGACGCACCGCGCCGTCGTCATCGTCACCCACGACATGGACCTCGCGGCGCAGGCCGATCGCCACGTTCGCATCGTCGATGGAAAACTCACACAGCCGTGAGCGTTGAGCCCGCTCAACCCTTCTTCCGGTCGCGCATCAGCTCGACGAAGCGGTCGAACAGATAGTGGCTGTCCTCGGGACCGGGCGACGCCTCGGGATGATGCTGGACCGAGAAGACCGGCTTGTCCTTGAGGCGTATGCCGCAGTTGGTGCCGTCGAACAGCGAGACGTGCGTCTCCTCGACGTTGGCGGGCAGCGAGTCGCGATCGACCGTGAAGCCGTGGTTCATCGACACGATCTCGACCTTGCCGGTCGTGTGATCCTTCACGGGATGATTGGCGCCGTGGTGGCCCTGATGCATCTTCTTCGTGCGCCCGCCGAGCGCGATGCCCAGCATCTGATGGCCGAGGCAGATGCCGAACAGCGGCACATCCGCCGCGACCAGCTTCTTGATCTCAGGCACCGCGTACTTGCCGGTTGCCGCCGGATCGCCCGGGCCGTTCGCGAGGAACACGCCATCCGGCTTGCGAGCGAGAATGTCCTCCGCCGAGGTCTGCGCCGACACGACCGTCACCCGGCAGCCGGCATTGGCAAGACAGCGCAGGATGTTGCGCTTGAGACCATAGTCCACCGCGACGACATGGAACTCCGGATTCTCCTGCCGCGCGTAGCCCTTGTTCCAGACCCAGCGCAGCTCATCCCAATGGTACGTCTGCCCGGTCGTCACGTCCGGCACCAGATCCATGCCGTCGAGGCCCGGCCACGCACGCGCTTCGGCCTTCAGCGCGTCGATGTCGAAAGTGCCATCCGGGCTGTGCGCAATGACGCCATTAGGCATCCCCTGGTCGCGAATCCGCGCCGTCAGCGCCCGCGTATCGACTTCGCAGATCGCGATGATGCCGCGCACCTTGAGCCACGCATCGAGCGTCTCGACCGCGCGATAGTTCGACGGCGCCGAGATCGAGGCGCGGAGTATGGCGCCACGCGCGCCCGCCCGCGAGGCGAGATTGGTCGTCTCGGTGTCATCGGCGTTGGCGCCGACGTTGCCGATGTGCGGGAAGGTGAAGGTGATGATCTGGCCGGCATAGGAGGGATCCGTGAGGATCTCCTGGTAGCCGGTCATCGCCGTGTTGAAGCAGACCTCACCCACCGCCGAGCCGACCGCGCCGAGCCCGCGGCCTGAGATCACCGTGCCGTCGGCCAGCACCAGTCGTGCCGTCTGCGGCGGGCGGGCCCAGGCGTCGGTGGTCGTGGTCTTGGTGGCGGTGCTCATGGGCGTCACCTTCGGTTGTCTGCGCGGGTCGGTCCGCGAGTTGTATTTAGTGTGCGTAGAGGCGGCACGCAAATGCGTACCGCCCCCGCACAACCTGGTTATGTCGCCGCAGCTCGCCCTGACCGCGAGCCTTCGGCCGCTCAGTAGACGCGAGCCTTCGGCTCGACGTACTTCATCTCGTTGGTCAGCGTATACGTGTGCACCGGACGGTAGTCGATCTTCACCTCGCACTTGGCATCGTCGGCCCAAGTGAGCGTGTGCTTCATCCACTCCTTGTCGTCGCGGTCCGGGAAGTCCTCGCGCGCGTGCGCGCCGCGTCTTTCCTGGCGGTTGTTGGCGCTGATCATGG
>CAZKZT010000124.1:0-361 GCA_964557265.1 uncultured Hyphomicrobium sp. | reverse complement strand
GGTCCGAGTTCCACACCAGCGAACGGTCGGTCACACCGATATCGGTGGTCTGCTTCCAGATCTCGACGATCCCGTCCGCGCCTTCCTGGAGCACCGGACCATCGCGGAACACTGCGCAGTTCGACTGCATGAGGCGCTGCATCTTCATGCGCAGGCTCGCCGTCGACTGGCCGCCCTTGGCGTAGCGGAAGCGATCGAGACGCGAGAGCGCGAGTTCGCCCGCGTCCTTCGGCAGATCCTGATGCGACCCGCGCGTTTCCGTCGTCTCGGCGGCGCGCAGACCGGCGGCGCGGCCGAACACCACGAGATCGATCAGCGAGTTCGAACCGAGACGATTGGCGCCGTGCACCGACACGCAGGC
>CAZKZT010000123.1:8981-9883 GCA_964557265.1 uncultured Hyphomicrobium sp. | reverse complement strand
GAGTAGTAGCGGATCTCGACGCCCTGCTGATCGGCCGCCAGCTTTGCCTGTGCGTTCGCACGCACGTTGAAGCCGAGGATGACCGCCTTCGAGGCATGGGCGAGGCTGATGTCCGACTCGGTGATGCCGCCGACGCCCGAATGGACGATGCGCGCCATGACCTCGTCGGTGCCGAGCTTGGCCAGCGAACCCATGATCGCTTCGAGCGAACCCTGCACGTCGCCCTTGATCACCAACGGGAATTCCTTCCGGTCGGTGTCCTTCAGGCTCTGCATCATCTGCTCGAGCGTCCGCGGCGTACCAGCCGTGCCGAGCGTCTCGCGACGCTTGCGGATGCGGTAGTCGGTGATCTCGCGGGCGCGTGCCTCGTTCTCGACCACGGCGAACTGATCGCCCGCTTCGGGCGCGTTGTCGAAGCCGAGAACCTCGACCGGCACCGATGGTCCGGCGCTCTCGGTGTTGCGGCCGGTATCGTCGATCAGAGCGCGAACACGCCCCCACGACGCGCCGGCGACGATGATGTCGCCGACCCTGATGGTGCCGCGCTGGACGAGCAGCGTGCCGACCGGGCCGCGGCCGCGCTCCAGCTTCGCCTCGATGACGAAGCCGTCGGCGAGACGATCCGGGTTGGCCTTCAGGTCGAGCAATTCGGCCTGCAGCGCGATGGCCTCGAGCAGCTTGTCGAGGTTGGTGCGCTGGGTCGCGGAAACCGACACCTCGAGCGTTTCGCCCGACATGCTCTCGACCACGATCTCGTGCTGGAGCAGCTCGGTGCGCACGCGATTTGGGTCGGACTGCGGCTTGTCGATCTTGTTGATCGCGACGATGATCGGCACGCCGGCTGCCTTGGCGTGATTGATGGCCTCGACCGTCTGCGGCATGACGCCGTCGTCGGCCGCGAC
>CAZKZT010000123.1:0-8971 GCA_964557265.1 uncultured Hyphomicrobium sp. | reverse complement strand
ACCAGCACGACGATGTCCGTGACCTTGGCGCCGCGGGCGCGCATGGACGTGAACGCGGCGTGGCCTGGCGTGTCGATGAAGGTGATCTTCTGACCCTTCTCGGTCGACACCTGATAGGCGCCGATGTGCTGCGTGATGCCGCCCGCCTCGCCGCTCGCGACGTTGGCCTTACGGATCGCGTCGAGCAGCGACGTCTTGCCGTGATCGACGTGGCCCATGATCGTGACCACGGGGGCGCGCGACTGCAGGTTCTCGTCGGTGTCCTCGCCGCCCGCGAAGCCTTCTTCGACGTCCGCTTCAGAGACGCGCTTCGGCGTATGCCCGAACTCCTGGACGATCAGCTCGGCGGTATCCGCATCGATCGCGTCGTTGATCTGATGCATCGCGCCCTGCTTCATCAGGAAGCGGATGACATCGACCGACTTCTCGGACATGCGGTTGGCGAGTTCCTGGATCGTGATGACCTCAGGGATCGTGACTTCGCGCACGATCTTGTCGCGCGAGATCTGGATGCCGGACGCGCGACGCGCATCGCGCTCGCGTTTACGCCGGAGCGACGCGAGCGAGCGCTCGCGCTGCTCGTCGTTGAGCAGTTTGTCGACGGTGAGCTTGCCGCGCTCGCGACGATCGTCGGCGACCTTGACGGGCGCGCGCGGCGCGCCCTTGAGATTGCCGCCCTTCTTCTTGCGATCGTCGTCATCCGGCGTTTCGTCGGCGATGGGACGACGCTTCGGAGCGATGGTCTCGGTCGTACGGCGAACGTCGCCCGGCTTGGCGGCATCGTCGCGCGCCTGCGGGCGCGCACCAGCGGCCGCGGGCCGTTCCGTCGGTGCCCGCGCTGCTGGCGGAGACGTCGTGGCGGCGGCAGCCGGGGGGGCTGCTGCGGGCGCGGCGCTCGGTGGCGGGGCGGCTGAAGCGGCGGCAGCACGCTCGGCGGCTTCCTTGGCTTCCTGCGCCTCGCGCTCCGCGCGCAAACGCTCTTCTTCGGCGCGCAGGCGCGCTTCTTCCTCGGCGCGAACCTTTTCGTCGATCGCGGCCTGTTCGAGCGCCTTGCGGCGTGCATCGAGCTCGCCGGCGGAGAGATCACCGAGGCGTGCGCCGCCAGCCGATCCGCCAGCGCCGCCGGCGCGGCCGCGCGGCTCATCCTCCTGCCCAGGCCCCGAAATCGTCCGCCGCTTCTTACGCTCGACCACGACCACATTCTTGCGGCCGTGGCTGAAGCTTTGCTGGACGTGCCCCGAAGACTCGGTGCGCTTCAAGCTCAGCGGCTTGCGTGCGCCGGCCCCTTGGGCCTTATCCGGGGTTTCTTTGGTCTCACTCATGCCTGTTCCGATCTCGCCTTTGAACCCGGCTCTTTGTCGGCATGTGCCGAAGCGGGCGCCCGATAGCGCCGCAGCCGCTCTGCCTCTCGAGAATACCTGGTGGCCGCACCGCCACGCGACAGTGCAGCATGTACCACATTTGATCGCCCCATGGCCAAACTCAATTCGGCCGATGACAGGCAATCGAGGATGCGTGTGTCCGTGTTTACTTTCTGGTCTGTGTTCTGGCCCGCCGGCCGGTCATTCGCAAGGCTGGACGCCAGCTTGCGGTCTAGTTTTTCCACCCCGTCAGCCGCCGCATCGCTGGCATGCAGCAGGAAGGCGCACGCGCCCTTCTGAACGGCGATCTCGACCTTGGTAAATCCGGTTGTAACCAGCCCGGCCTTATTGGCGAGGCTCAACGCTTCGACGGCCCGCCGCACGAGCAACTGTTCGACGAGGTCTGCGAGGCCGTCGGGAATGGTGACCGGGCGTTTGAGGCTGCGCTGGAAGGCGCCCTTGCGGGCAGCTTCCGCGACGACAGCTCGGGTGCAGGTGAGCCAGACGCCGCGCCCTGGCAGGCGTCGCGCAAGGTCGGGACTGATCGTGCCGTCCGGAGCGGCAACGAAGCGAAGACCGTCTTCCGGCGTCAGCGGCTGGCGCGTGAGCGCGCAGGTGCGCTCGGCCGCTGCCTTGTCGGCAGGACCTGCGTCCGTGTCACGCTCTGGTGCCGCTGTGGCGCCCATACCCGGTCTGTTCGCTCCGTCGTCATGCCCGGATCACGTCTTCGCGGGGGCTTCGGCCCCGGCGTCGACAGCCGCATCAGCGGCTTCCGGTGTGGCTTCCTCGGCCGCCGGCTCAGGCGGCGGCGCGATGTCTTCGGCGTTGATCCAGCCAGCCTCGACGCGGGCGGCGAGGATCATCGCCTCCGCTTCCTTGCGGCCGACCTCGAAACCGTCCAGCGCACCCTTGTGCTTGACCGTCTCGCCGTCCTTTTCCTTCTTGCGCTCCGTCCAGCCGACGAGCTCGTCGGTGGCGCAGTCTGCAAGGTCCTCGATCGTCTTGATGCCGGCCTGACCGAAGGCGACCATCATTGCCGTCGTCACGCCGTCGATCTTGGCAAGATCATCGGACACGCCGAGCTCGATGCGCTTGGCGTCGCGTTCGGCCTCGATCTTGGCGAGATACTCGCGGGCGCGCGTCTGGATCTCGGTCGCCGTATCCTCGTCGAAACCCTCGATGTGGGCGATTTCGGCAGGATCGACGAACGCGACTTCCTCAGCCGAGGCGAAGCCTTCGGTGGCGAGGAGCTGCGCGATGACCTCGTCGACGTCGAGCGCTTCCATGAAGATCTGCGACCGCTCGGTGAATTCCTTCTGGCGGCGCTCGCTCTCTTCCTGATCCGTGAGGATGTCGATGTCCCAGCCGGTGAGCTGCGAGGCGAGGCGCACGTTCTGACCGCGACGGCCGATCGCGAGCGACAGCTGGCTCTCTGCGACAACGACTTCGATACGGTTGGAATCCTCGTCGAGCACGACCTTCGACACCTCGGCCGGTGCCAGCGCGTTGACGACGAGCGTGGCTGCGTCGTTGTTCTCGGGGAACTGGATGATGTCGACCTTTTCGCCCTGCAGCTCGGCAACGACCGCCTGCACGCGCTGGCCGCGCATGCCGACGCACGCGCCGACCGGATCGATCGACTTGTCGCGCGAGATCACGGCGATCTTGGCGCGCGAGCCGGGGTCGCGAGCGACCGCCATGATGCGCACGATGCCGTCGTAGATCTCGGGCACTTCCATCGCGAACAGCTTGGCCATGAACTCCGGCCGCGTGCGCGAGAGGAAGATCTGCGGACCGCGCTGCTCGCGGCGTACGTCGTAGATGTAGGCGCGGATGCGGTCGCCGAGGCGGACGTTCTCGCGCGGGATCATCTCGTCGCGGCGGATGATGCCCTCGGCGCGGCCGAGATCGACGATGACGTTGCCGTATTCGACACGTTTCACGGTGCCGTTGACGATCTCGCCGATGCGATCCTTGTATTCGTTGTGCTGGCGCTCGCGCTCGGCCTCGCGGACCTTCTGCACGATGACCTGCTTGGCGTTCTGCGCAGCGACGCGGCCGAACTCGAGCGCCGGGAGACGGTCGATCAGGAGGTCGCCGGCAACGGCGTCGGGTTTGCGCTTCTTGGCGTCGGCGACTGTGATCTGCTGGCTGTCGTTCTCGACCTCGTCGACGACTGTCAGCACGCGCGAAAGGTGCGTCTCGCCGGTGCGTGGGTCGATCTCGCAGCGGATGTCGTTTTCGGCGCCGTAGCGGGCTTTGGCCCCCTTCTGCAACGCCTCTTCCATCGCCTGGATGACGATTTTACGGTCAATCGATTTCTCGCGTGCGAGCGCGTCTGCGATCTGCAGCAATTCCAACCGGTTCGCACTGATGCCTGCCTGAACCATGCCTTGGCACCCTCACTTCACTTTGTTGGCGTCAATACTTGTCGTATCCGATGCGGCCTGCCCTTTCGGAGCGCGGCCACCGCGTGTCTTCTGGCCCTTGCCGGGCTTTGTTTCCGTCGTTTCGGTGCTGCCACTCTTGGCGCGCCGCAGTGCGTCTCTTACCAGCTCGTCCGTCAATACCAGCTTCGCCGAGCTGATCATCGCGACCGGCAGGCCGATAATCTGTTTGCCGGCGTCAGGGATCTCGACCTCGATCCTCGCTTCGCCGTCCTCGTAGCCCTCGATCGGGCCGCGAAACCTCTTTCGGCCCGAGATCGGCTCCTTCAGCTCGATCTTGACCTCGTACCCTGCCCACCGCTCGAAATCGGCGGGCCGAACCAGCAGACGATCGATGCCGGGAGAGGAAATCTGCAACCGGTAAGCGCCGTCAACCGGATCATGAACATCGAGCAGTGGCGATACGGCATGCGAGACGGCTTCGCAATCCTCGACCGTCATGCTGCCGTCGTTACGCTCGGCCGTGATCTCCAGGATCGCATCGTTGCCGCCCATCAGGCGGACCTGCACGAGTCGAAACGACATGCTCTCGAGAACCGGCTCCACGAGGGCCGCAACACGCGCAGCCACGCCGACCTCGACAACAAAACGCGCTTCATCTCCCGGACCGCTCAAGCGCTCCATCCGTGCTCGTCAGCGATTTACGATGAGCTCTAACGAAATCCCAAAACAAAAAGAGCGGACCCTGCGGGCCCACTCTCAGAGTTGAGATGATCATGAGCAATCACAAGATAGCGAGCTGTACGGCCGCTTGCAAGCGTCTTTTGCAATCTTGCCCGGCGGCCTGCCGGGAAACCGCGCAAATGCGCGGTTTTCGATGCGTGTTCAGCACTATCCAGTCTGCTGAATTTGACGGTGAAATGGCGATTGGCTGCCGGCTCACGCGTTCTTGAAGCTCGGTTTACGCTTCTCGACGAAAGCGGTCATGCCCTCTTTCTGGTCCTCGGTCGCGAACATGGCGTGGAACACGCGGCGCTCGAAACGGATGCCTTCGGCCAGCGTGGTTTCATAGGCCCGGTTGACCGACTCCTTGGTCATCATGGCGATCACGGTTGATTTCGACGCGATGGTGTTGGCGATCTTGAGGGCTTCTTCGATGAGCTTGTCGGCGGGGACGACACGGCTGACGAGCCCGCACTTGTTGGCTTCGTCGGCATCCATCATGCGGCCGGTGAGGCACATATCCATCGCCTTCGACTTGCCGACGAAGCGCGTGAGGCGCTGCGTGCCGCCAGCGCCGGGCATGACGCCGAGATTGATTTCAGGCTGGCCGAACTTCGCGGTGTCAGCCGCAATAATGAAGTCGCACATCATCGCGAGCTCACAACCGCCGCCGAGCGCATAACCCGCCACCGCCGCAACGACCGGCTTGCGCGCGCGCGCGACGCGGTCCCAGCTGCCGATGAAGTCTTCCTTGTAAGCGGACATGTACGTTTTCGACTGCATTTCCTTGATGTCGGCGCCTGCGGCGAATGCTTTCTCGCTGCCGGTGAGGACGATGCAGCCGATCGCGTCATCGGCCTCGAAGCCGTCGACCGCTTGGGTCAGTTCGGAGATCAGCGCGGCGTTGAGCGCATTGAGCGCATTGGGCCGGTTGAGTGTGATGAAACCGACGGCGCCGCGTGTCTCGACGATGATGTTTTCGTAGGCCATGGGCAAGATCCTCTCCAGACGATGGGTTGGCGGTGGGGCGCGAGATGTCAGCGCTGGCAGACCGGGCAATGGAATGTCGAGCGACCGGCCTGGACTGTGCGGCGGACCATGCCCCGGCAGGCGGGCGTCAGGCAAGGCTCTCCTTCGCGACCGTAGACATGGAAGCGATGCTGAAAGTAGCCGAGTGAGCCATCCGCCTTCTGGTAGTCGCGCAATGTCGAGCCGCCTGCTTCGATGGCTTCGGCGAGGACGGCCTGGATGTGCGGTATCAGCGCGGCGGTGCGGGCGTTGGGCTTGCCGGCTGGGGTTGCGAGGCAGGCCGCGGCGCGGGCAGGGCCGAGCCGGGCGCGGAACAGCGCCTCGCAGACATAGATGTTGCCAAGCCCGGCGATGATGCGCTGGTCGAGCAGGAAACTCTTCAGGTCGCTGCGGCGCCCGGCCGCTCGTTGGGCGAGGTGCGCGGGCGTGAGGCCGGGGCCGAGCGGCTCGACGCCGAGGCTCGCCAGCAGCGGATGAGCGGCTAGGGCGTCGATGGTCGTGAGGTCCATGAGGCCGAAGCGGCGGGGGTCGTTGTAGACGATCTCAGAGCCGTTCGAGAGCTGCAGCACGACATGATCGTGAGCGTCGCGGTTGCCCTGGTTGTGGGTGTATTCGCCGAGCTGGCCCTTCCGGTGCTGGCCTTTGGCGATGATGCTGACGCGCCCGCTCATGCCGAGGTGGACGATCAGCACCGTGCCGTCGTCGAGGTGGGCCAGGAGGTATTTCGCGCGGCGCTGCAGCGAGGTGATGGTGCGGCCGGTGAGGCGGGTCGTGAAATTCTCCGGGAACGGCCGGCGCAGATCAGCGCGACGTTGCTCGGCGCGCCGGATCGTCGCGCCCACCATCACCGGCTCGAGGCCGCGCCGGACGGTTTCGACTTCGGGCAGCTCGGGCATGATCGCTCTCGGCAGTTGTGATTTTGAGGCCCATTTAGCGGACCATGGGCGCGTGCCGCAATCCGTGATGGAACCGCTGCGGTGCGCGGGGGCTTCCCCCTTCAGCGGCGCGTCAGCCGCGAAAAGAAACGGGTGAGAACAAACTGAAGGAGCCGACGATATGCAAGCGACGGATATTCAGACCCAGGCTCGCATGCTGCGGGACGCCCATGGCGACAAGGCGCTGCTGGAGGCGCACAAGAAGGCAAAGGCCTGCGAACACGCGGGCGACATGTCCGGGGCGCTGGATTGGCGGCGGATCGAGAGCGCTCTCAAGCTGATGCAGGGCCCGCGGGCGACGTGAGGCGGCTGAGTAAGCAAGAACGGAGATGAGCCGGGGCCGCGGCGGTTTAGCGGCTTTCGCGGTCCCGGCGGCGCGGCTAGTGTGCGCCCATGAGCGGACCCAGCAGCACGCACAATTCAGGCACGGCCGGCCGGACCACCTTCGGCTTTCGCGACGTCGCGGAAGGCGATCGGCAGGGGCTGGTCAATGAGGTCTTCAGCGGCGTGGCCGAGCGCTACGACCTGATGAACGACCTGATGTCGGGCGGTTTGCACCGGCTGTGGAAGGACGATTTCGTTGTTCGCCTCAATCCGCCGCGGGGTGCGGCGCCGTTCAAGCTGATCGACGTTGCGGGCGGAACGGCGGACATCGCATTGAAGGCGCTGGCTGCAGGCGGGCCGGGCGTCGAAGCCGTCGTCTGTGACATCAGCCCGGAGATGCTGGCGGTCGGCAAGCGCAAGATCGCTGAGGCGGGATTGGCCGAGCGCATCGCCACGGTGGTGGGGAATGCGGAGACGTTGCCGTTCGCTGACGGATCTTTCGACGCTTATACGATTGCGTTCGGCATCCGCAACGTCACCCATATCGACCGGGCGCTGGCGGAGGCTTACCGCGTGCTGCGGCCGGGCGGGCGCTTCCTCTGCCTGGAGTTCTCGCACGTCGACGTGCCGATCCTCGACAAGCTTTACGATTTCCATTCCTTCGAGGTGATCCCGCGTCTCGGCGCGATCGCGGCAGGCGCCGCCGAGCCCTATCGCTACCTCGTCGAGAGCATCCGCAATTTCCCGAATCAGAAGACGTTCGCGGCGATGATTTCGGCCGCCGGCTTTGCGCGCGTCGAGTTCCGCAACCTGACCGGCGGTGTGGCCGCGATCCATTCCGGCTGGCGGATATAATCATCTGACACTAATGGGTTTTATGCCGTGTGCCAGAGGTGCGCGGTGGCGGTGTGTGTGCGAAAGCGGTTCAACCATTAAGTGTTTATTGACGGCTGTCTCAGAACATGACGCCCGGGCTGACGTGTCGATCAGGGAAGCGGCGCGCCCCACAGGGAGCATGGGAATCCGATGGCCGCGCATTCGTCATCACGGCAGGGCAAGGTAGTCGCCGCGCGAGCGGTCGTCGTCGCGGCGCTGGCTCTGTCGCTGGGCGCGTGTTCACAGTCGGCCGATCTTCTGCTCAGCGGTTCATCGCAGCCTGAAACCGCTGCGCCGAGAATGGCCGACAGCGCAGCGCCGACCCGGTCGGAACTCGAGCAGGCGACCGAGTACTGGGGCAAGGAGCACGCCAAGTCTCCGCGGAACGGCAAGGCCGCTATCAACTACGCGCGTAACCTGAGGGAGCTTGGCCGCAAGCCCGAGGCGCTCGCGGCGTTGCAGTCCTCCTATCTCTACAACGCACAGGATCGCGAATACCTCTCCGAGTTCGGCCGTCTCGCACTCGAGCAGGACCAGCCGCAACTTGCCCAGCAGCTCCTCGAGCGGGCGGACGATCCCGCCAATCCGGACTGGCGGATCCTCTCGGCGCGCGGCGCGGCGCTCGCCAAGCAGGGACAGTACAAGGCGGCGATCCCGATGTTCGAGCGCGCGCGCGAAGTCGCGCCGACGCAGTCGAGCGTGCTGAGCAATCTGGCCATGGCCTACACGATGGATGGCAACGCGGCGCAGGCGGAGCCGCTGCTGCGTCAGGCGCTGGCAATGCAGGATAGCGATCCGCGCGTGCGGCAGAATCTGGCGCTGGTGCTGCGTCTCCAGGGCAAGACCGAAGAATCCGCGAGCGTTGCGATGGGCGTCGACCATCGCCCGCAGGCGGCGGCGGTTTCCGTTGCTGCCGCAGCGCCGTCGGCGCAGCCGGCACGTGTCGCTGCAGTTCGCCGGCCTGCACGAGTGGCGTCGGCGAGCAGGGAACTCGATCCGGACGCCCTGATCCGGGCGGCCGTCGAGGCGGAAGCTGCAAAGGATCGCGCTCAGTTTCGCGCCATCTCGACGTCGAGCGCGCCGCGGCGGTAGTTTTTCTTTTCCGCGGTCGGCAACGGCTGCGCCTACACGCGCGGCGACCTCTGCCTCGCGGTCGCATCCTTACCTTGCGGCCTTCGGCCGCTAAAGTTCTCCTCCTTCTCGCCCGCGAGCGGGGAGAAGGAGAAGTGGTAGCGGTCGAAGACCGCGCCATCAGGTCGCCACCCGGCGAGGCAATTCCGCGGCGCGTGTAGGCGCAGCCGTACGCGTCGGCGGTCTAAGAAAGCGCCTGCTCGAA
>CAZKZT010000122.1:0-9916 GCA_964557265.1 uncultured Hyphomicrobium sp. | reverse complement strand
ATCGCGCGGGCCGCGTCGAACGTGGCTTCGGCATTGGCGGCCGTGTTGTCGAACAGCTTGTTGCTGATCGTCTTGAAGCTGGCCTGGGTCGCAAGCGCGAGTTCCTCGGCGGCCTTCGCCTGGTCCTTGGCGGCGGCGGTCAGCGTCTCGAACGCCTCCTGCGAACGGGCAACGCCTTCCTCGGCGATGGCCTGGACATTCTCGGGGATTTTGGCGGCCTTGGCGGCGCTGAGGAACTCTTCAGCTTGGCGCTTGATCTGCTCATTCATCTGGGCTCTCCACTTCATTGCTTGTTGCTTGGCGCGGGCATCGGTCCTGCGCCACTGCAGGAATGCCGTCCGTGACTGCTATGTAGGGAGTTCCATTGTGCGTTGCAACATAAATTGTGCAACGCATCATTCGTCTTTCGTCGCATGTCCGGAAAAACGGCTCGATATCAGGCCGTTACGCCATGACACCGCGCCGAAAATTCTGCGCATCGCCTCGGTCAGCGGCCGGGCAAATCGTCGTGTCCGCCCGCCCCGAGCAGAATCTCACGCTTGCCGCCCGACCCCGCGGGGCCGACGAGCCCCTCGCGCTCCATCCGGTCCATCAGGTCAGCGGCGCGGTTGTAACCGATCGCCAGGCGGCGCTGCAGGAAGCTCGTCGACGCCCGCTGCTCGCGCACGACCAGCGCGACGGCGCGATCGAACAGCTCGTCGGCTGCCATCTCGGGATCGTCGTCCTCATCGTCGACATCGGTTTCAAGAATGACATCGACGTACTCGGGCTCCCCTTGCAGGCGCAGGTGCGCGGCGACCTGCTCGACTTCCTCATCCGACACGAACGGCCCGTGCACGCGCATGATCGAGCCGCCGGAACCGGACGCGAACAGCATGTCACCCGCGCCGAGAAGCTGCTCGGCGCCCTGCTCGGTGAGAATCGTCCGGCTGTCGATCTTCGAGGCCACCTTGAAGCTGATGCGGGTCGGGAAGTTCGCCTTGATCGTCCCCGTGATGACGTCGACGCTCGGACGCTGCGTCGCCATGATGAGATGGATACCGGCGGCGCGCGCCATCTGCGCAAGACGCTGCACCGCGCCCTCGACATCCTTGCCCGCGACCACCATCAGATCCGCGAACTCGTCGACCACGACGACGATGAAGGGCATCGGCGTGAAGTCGAGCGGCTCGTTGACGAACACCGGGCGGCCCGTCTCGGGATCGAAGCCGGTCTGCACGCGCCGCGCCAGCTTCTCGCCGCGATCACGCGCCGCGCGCACGCGCGTGTTGAACATCTCGATGTTGCGCACGCCCAGCTTGGACATGCGCTTGTAGCGCTCCTCCATCTCGCGCACGACCCATTCGAGCGCGCCCGCCGCCTGATGCGGATCGGTGACGACGGGCGTCAGCAGATGCGGGATGCCGTTGTACGCCGACAGCTCGAGCATCTTCGGATCGATCATGAGGAAGCGGCATTCCTCGGGCGTCAGGCGATACAGGAGCGACAGGATCAGCGCGTTGACGCCGACCGACTTGCCGGAGCCCGTGGTGCCCGCGATCAGCAGATGTGGCATCCGCGCAAGATCGACGACGATCGGCTCACCGGCGATGCTCTTGCCGAGCGTGATCGGAAGCTGTGCCTCGCTCTGCGTGAAAGCATCGGCTTCCAACAGCTCGCGCAGAAACACGGACTCGCGGCGCGCATTCGGCAGCTCGATGCCGATCGCATTGCGCCCGGGCACGACGGCGATACGCGCCGACGCCGCGCTCATCGAGCGTGCGATGTCATCGGCGAGGCCGATCACGCGCGACGACTTGGTGCCACGCGCCGGCACCAGTTCATACAGCGTCACAACGGGGCCCGGCCGGATGTCCTTGATCTCGCCCTTGATACCGAAATCGGCGAGCACGTCCTCGAGCAGGCGCGCGTTGCCGCGCATCACCGCCTGGCTGACCTCGGCGCCCGCCTTCGAGGGGATCGCGCGGCGGAGAATATCGAGCGACGGACGCGCGAACTTGTTGCGCCCAGACTTCTGGCGCGCGCGACGCGGGGCCGCGGCAGGCGGCGGCTCACGGCGCGGCGGCTGCGGCGCCGGCTGAGGACCGGGCGTGCGCACGCCGCCCTGCGGCGCGAACCGCTTGGCGATCTCGGGGCTCTCGACGTCCGTCGCAGTGTCGAACGTGCGGAGCACCGGCTCGTGATCGTGCGCGTCGTCATGCGGGTGATGGATGTCCCGGAAGGCGCCATCGTGGACATCAGACGCATGGCCCGCCCGATGGAAATCGGGTTCGCGCGCCGACGTCCATGCCCCATCCGTGCCCGCGCGCTCGCGCGTGAACCATCCGAATGCACGGGTCATCCGCTCGCGCATCGTGGCGCGGCGCGCGTGCGGCTCACCGTTCGAATCCGACTGCCACAGGAGGGCGTACTCGCGCTGCGTGAGGCCGAGCGCGGCGGAGAGGCAGCACATGCCGGCCGCGAACATCACGAGCCCGCTGGCAAGCCCCGCGCGCCCCGCGTTGATGTTGGCGAGCAGGCCCGAGACGACATTGAAGACGAGGCTGCCGACCATGCCGCCGAGGCCCTGATGCAAGGGCCACGACTGCGGCGCCGGCAATGACGCGAGGGCACCAGCCAGAATCAGCAGCGCGATCGGCGCAATGATCAAGCGCAGGCGGAATTCGGCAAAGCGCCGCCGCAGAATCAACTCGGCGCTCCAGAAGGTCGCGACGATCATGCCGAAGACCGCGGACAGGCCGACAAGTTGCAGCAGCAGATCTGAAACGATGGCGCCAAACGGCCCCATCCAGTTGCGCGTGGCACCGCTTGCGGCGTGCGTGAGGCTCGGGTCCTGGGCCGACCACGTCATCAGGCTCAGCCAGCCAGCCGCGGTCAGCAACGCGAGCAGGATGCCCGCGAGTCGCGAAAAGCCGCCTCTCAGCCGCTCTTCCAGCGGATGTGGAAGCAGCGGCCGGGGCTCATGAGCGGAGCCATACAACGCCATGTTCCCATGTTGTTCTACGCCTCGGCCGAAACGATACGCTGCAGGGCCTCCCGAATCGTCGCGACATCATGCACGAGTGCGACTCGGATGTAATTCTCTGCCGGGTTGGCCCCCTGCGCGTTCGGCTGGGCCAGATACGCACCTGGGACGACCTTGACACCGCAGCGTTTCCAAAGCGTTACGGTGGCCGGCAGAGAGCCGCCGAGATGGCTCATATCGAGCCACAGGAAGAAGCCGCCGCCGGGCCGCTGGTAACCGAAACGATTGCCGAGAATCTCGTCGCAAGCGTCGAATTTGGCGCGGTACGCCTGGCGGATGACGCCGACGTGCTGCTCCTCGCTCCACACGGCCACCGACGCGTGCTGAACCACGCCCGGCATCTGCGGCGCCGTCAGGTTGCGAATCTCGGCGAAGATCTCGAGGAAATCGGCGTCGCCCGCTGCGAAGCCCGAGCGCAGGCCCGGCAGGTTCGAGCGCTTGGACAGCGAGTTGAACACGATCAGGTTCTTGAAGCCTTCGGGCGTCGCCGCCGCCACCTGGAGGCCGCCCACTGGCGGCTCGCGGGTATAGATCTCCGAGTAGCACTCGTCGAAGAACAGCATGAAGTCGTACTGGCGGGCGAGCGCGAGCGCCTTGCGGATGTAGGCGGCATTCGCCACCGCGCCTTGCGGATTGGCCGGTGAGCAGAGGTAGAAGGCGACCGTCCGCTTGAGCGTCTCGGTGTCCTTTTCGAGCGCGTCGAGATCGGGAAGGAAGCCGGTCTCGGCGGTCGCATCGAGAAACACCGGCTCGCAGTTGGCACCGTACGCCGCGCCGAGATAGGCGTGGTACATCGGGTTCGGCAGCAGCGCGACGGGGCGCCCTTCGACGACCTTGCGGCCGACCGCGGGCAGGATCGCGAAGAACAAGCCCTCGCGCGAGCCGTTGAGGGGATGAACGTGACGCAGCGCGTCGATTTTCCCCGCGATGCCGTAACGCCGCTCGATCCAGGCGCCGATGGTCTTGCGCAGCTCGTCGCTGCCACGGATCGGCGGGTACTTGGCGAGCGTCGCCGCCGCCTCCGCCATCCGGTCCGGCACGAAAGACGGCATCGTCTCGCGCGGCTCGCCCACCACCAGCTCGATCGGCGGATTGATGCCGGGCTCGACGCCATCGAGCAGGCGGCGCAGGCGCGTGAATGGCGAAAGGATCACGCCCTGGGCGAGCGCGTGCAGTCCGGTCGGTGCGGCGGTCATGTGGAATCCATCAATTCAGGTCGGGAATGCGTTCAGTCGACGATCGCCTGCAGCACGAGGTTGCGGAGGAGCTGACGATAGCGCATCCGCAGCACACCCGGCGCGACCTGCATGGCGACAACCGTCAGCTTCTCAGAGGGATCGTTCCAGAAGTAGGTGCCGTAGACGCCCGACCAGTAGTAGTCGCCGGGTGAACCGTTGGCGGCAGAGAGACCCTGCTCCTTGCGCACCGCGAAGCCGAGCCCAAAGCCGTAGCCTGCGAATGCCGGATCCATCGTCGACACGAGACGGCTCGTGATGTTGGTGCCGAGGTGATCGGAGGTCATGTGCGCGATCGTCTTGCGGCCGAGGATGCGCTTGCCGCCGCTGACACCGCCGTCGAGCAGCATCTGCGTGAAACGGAGATAATCAGCCGCCGTCGAGACGCAACCGCCACCGCCCGACTGCCACTTCGAGATCTTGCCGGTCGCGTGGTGGACGATCGCCGGTTCGCCGGTCAGTGGGTCCTTGGGGAGTGCGCGGGCATAGCGCTCGCGCGTCGCGTCGGTGAGATCGAAGCCAGTGTCGGCCATGCCGAGCGGCTGCCACAGACGCTCCGAAAGGAAATCACCGAGACGCTGGCCCGACACCGCCTCGATGACGAAGCCGAGGACGTCGGTCGAGAGGCCGTATTCCCAGGTCGTGCCCGGCTGGAACAGCAGCGGCGACTTGCCGAGCACCTCCAGGAATTCCTCCTTGCTGCGATCCGAGGAGACGCCGTGAACGGGGACGGCGCGATAGGCGGCGCTGGTGCCGCGGTTGTTATAGGTGAGACCCGAGGTATGGCGCAGCAGGTCCTGCACCGTCATCTCGCGTTCGGCCGGCACAGTCTCCAGCGTGTCGCTGGTGATCGACTTGGCGACCCGCATGTTGGCGAGCTGCGGCAGGAACTTCGAGACCGGATCGCCGAGCAGCAGGCGGCCTTCTTCGGCCAGGATCATGATGCCGGCCGAAACCATCGGCTTGGTCATCGAAGCGATCGAGAACACCGCATCGGCCCACATCGGCGTGCCCGCCGCCTTGTCGCGGAAGCCGTAGCCTTCGAGGAGCGCGAGCTTGCCGTGGCGCGCGATGCCGATCACCGAGCCCGGGATCAGACCGGCCGCGACTTCGCGCTCGATCGCCTCGCGGATGCGGCCGAGCCGGCCGGCATCGAAACCGAGTTCGGCGGGCGCCGCCCGCTGCAGGACCTGGGTGTTCGCGGAGGATGCCATGGCTTCGAAGCTCCCGTTTGAAATAGCCGGTGCCGCCAGCGGGTGGCCAGCGGCACCTTATGCCCTGTCGTTAATCGACCAGCGCTTGCAGCACCAGTGTATTCACGAACTTCCGGTAATAGGTCCGGATCGGCCCCGGCCCGGCCGACATGAAGACCACCGTCAGCTCCTCCTTCGGGTCGTTCCAGAAGAACGTACCGTAGGCGCCGCCCCAGTTGTAATCGCCTTCCGTTCCGGACACCCCGGCGACGCCGGGCGTCAGGCGCACGGCAAAACCGAGCCCGAAGCCGTAGCCCTCACGCGACGGATCGGTCAGCGCGACGTTGTTCGCGATGCTCGGCCCGAGATGGTTGGAGGTCATGTACGCGACGGTTTTCTTGCCGAGGATGCGCTTGCCATCGAGGACGCCACCGTTGATCAGCATCTGCGAGAAGCGGATGTAGTCACCGGCCGTGCCGACCGCACAACCGCCGCCGCACTCGAACTTCACCGGCTTTGCGCCCGCATGCAGGACGGACTGCGGCTTGCCGGAAAGCGGGTCGTTCGGGAAGGCGCGCGCATAACGCGCCTTACGGGCGTCGTCGACAACGAACGATGTGTCCTCCATACCGAGCGGCTTCCAGATCCGCTCCGCGAGGAACGCCGAAAGAGGCTGGCCTGACACCGCCTCGATCACCAGGCCGAGCACATCGGTCGAAAGGCTATAGTCCCAAACCGTGCCCGGCTCGTGGAGCAGCGGCAGCTTGCCGATCGTGTCGAGGAATTCCGCACTCGCGAACTGGGTCGACGCCACGGCGGAGCCGCGCGGCCAGAGCTTGTGGACAGCCGTATTGCCGCGTCCGCCATACGTGACGCCCGAGGTGTGGCGCAGAAGATCCTGGATGGTCGGCTGACGCTTCGCCGGACGGCTGGTGACGGTTTCCTTGCCGTCGGCATCCTTGGTGACGACCGAGACCTGCATGTCCTTGAGCTGCGGCAGGTACATGCCGACGGGATCGTTGAGGAAGAGCTTGCCTTCCTCGAGCAGCATCATGATGCCGACCGACACCATCGGCTTGGTCATGCTGGCGAGCGAGAAGACGGCGTTCTTCGGCATCGGCGCCTTGGTCGCGGGATCGATCACGCCGAACGACTCGAAATAGGCGAGCTTTCCGCGCCGCGCGATCGCAAGAACGACACCCGGAATGCGCCCCTTGTCGATCTCGGCCTTGAACGCCGGAGCGATCCGCGCGAGCCGCTCGGGCGACAGCCCGACCGAGGCGGGATCGACGCGCGGCAGCGGGGCATCGCCATTGGCGAGCGCCGTCGTGGTGAGCGGCGCCACGAGCAGCGCGGCGCAAAGCGCCGTTGTGGATCGTGATCGTGCCATGGACTGTCTATCCTCCCGTGGATGGCCGGTTCCCTCGATGATGACCGGTGTGATCGGGAAGATAAATCAGCCGGCCGCGATCGACTACAGCGTGACCGGCAGGGTGGGTCGCGCGCCGCGCTATGCTGCGATTGCGAAGCGGCTACGGCGCCAGCGCCTCGTTGACCAGCTTCGTCATCAGCCGGCGATAGTGGTAGCGGAGCTTGCCCGGCTGCTGCGACATGAAGACGACGGCCAGCCCGGCCTTTGGATCATTCCAGAAATAAGTGCCGTAGGCGCCGCCCCAGTTGTACTCGCCGACATGGCCGGGAGAGGTGCGTGTGCCGGGCACGAGGCGCACCGCGAAACCGAGGCCGAAGCCGAACCCCTTGCGCGTGCCCTCAGCATCGACGCCGAAGTCCGCACCGAGGTGATTGCGCGTCATGTCGGCGACGGTTTCGGGCTTGAGGATCCGCTTGCCGTCGAGCTCGCCACCGTTGAGCAGCATCTGCGAGAAGCGCACGTAATCAGCCGCTGTCGAGACTGCGCATCCGGTGCCGCATTCGTACTTGAGCGGCTTGCCTTGCGCGTGGAGCACACGCTGCGGCTTGCCCGTCACCGGGCTCTCCTCGTAGGCGCGCGCGTAGCGGTTCATCTTGTCGGGCGGCACCACGAATCCCGTATCCTTCATGCCGAGCGGACGCCACAGGCGCTCCGACAGGAATGCGGAAAGCTTCTGTCCAGAAATCCGCTCGATCAAAAGGCCGAGCACATCGGTCGAGAAGCCGTAATCCCACGCGGTCCCCGGATCGTGCAGAAGCGGGATCTTGGCGATCGTCGCGAGCAGCTCGTCGCCGGTCATCGCGACGGCGGCGCGGGCGCCGCTGTAGGGCCACAGCTTGTTGACCGCTGACTTGCCGCGATTGCCCGATGTCATGCCCGACGTATGACGCAGCAGATCCTCGACCGTCGGCTGGCGCTTGGCTGGGCGCCTCTCGACGTTTTGGCCGCGCGGCACATCTGGATCGACGGCGACGGACAAGTTGGCGATTTCGGGGAGATGCTTGCCGATCGGGTCGGCCAGCGCGACCTTGCCTTCCTCGACCAGCATCATCACGCCAACCGACACCATCGGCTTGGTCATGCTGGCGATGGAGAAGATGGCGTCCGTCGTCATGGGCGCATCGGTTTCAGGATCGCGATCACCGAAAGCCTCAAAGTAGCCGATCTTGCCGCGCCGCGCGATCAGCAGCACAGCGCCCGGCAGTTGGCCTTCCCTGACGTCGCGCTCGAGGGTTTCCGCGATGCGGTCGAGGCCCGCCCGTAACAACCCGAGCGATGCCGGATCGGCTCGCGGCAACGGATCATCCGCGCGCACCTGACTGGACACGAGCGCAAGCGCTGTCAGCGCCGCGACACCGCACACGAGACCGGAATTGAACAGTGACATGGCTGAGACACCCCGACAGGATCGGATGCAGGATGCACCCCAACGCTGAACGGCGCCTGAAAGTTTCTACATCGGATCGCCGTCGCTACCGCATCCGGCGGGGATTCATGTAGAGGTCGGCTTCCTGGCGGTCGATCTTCGGGATGATCCGGCCAGCCCGCACATCGCTATAGAGATGCTTGAGGTGAGCCCGCACGTCGCGCGCGAAGATCTCCTTGCCGATGAACAGCTTCAGGACATGGAGAAGGCGCGGGTCCGCGTGCTCGCGCAGAATGCGGCAGTGCCACCGCCCGCCAAGGGTGAAGATGGCACCATCGAGATAGGCGACGAGATTGCCGGCCGCGTCGTAGAGTTTGAAGTCGCCGCCGAGGTCGATCATGTCGCGACGCAGGCGATAGAAAATCGGCTGGTGGTTATCGAGCACGAAGAAGGAGTAGTGCTCCGGCATCAGCGGCCACTTGTTGGCCGACCGCTCAACGTAAATGTTGTGAACCTGCTCGCCTGTGTTCACCGAATAGGCGGACACGGGGATCCCCCGCGCGCCGATCGTGAGCTGGAGGGAGCGCGCCAGCATCAGGTCCATGGTCGCGCGCCAGTTGAGCTTCTCGCCGAAAAGGCGCAGCACGAGGCGGCGGTCCATGCCTTCTTTCTTCTTCCAGAGCTCCTCGCGATAGGCGATCAGCCCGGTGCGCTCGCCGTTCTCGGTCACTTCGGCGAAGACGTCCATGTCCGTCGTGAACTGGCGCGTTTTGGCGCGGTTGCGGCTGTGCTTGAAGATGCCGAATTCAACCGAGTTGAAGTTCGTGATCCAGACGTTGATGGAGAACTCGTGCCAGTCGCCCTTACCGCGGCGAACACGCTGAGAGCGCTTGCCGGACGGCGGCGGCAACGTGGATTGATGCTGCTGGAGCGCCTCTTCCTTGGCCTCGCGCGCGGCTTCCGCCGCAGCAGCTTCCGCTTCGATCTCGCTCGCCCTGCTGCCATCTGCCATGAGTGGCCTCCGCTGTTACGGGTGCCCGCACGCAGGAAACAAAGCATGGGCGAATCGTCTGGAAACATAGCACTCAGGCGCAGATGCACCGCGCCTTCGCCTGTGGATAACCACTGGATGAGTTGTTGGTTCCGGAAGTCTTGTGGCGCGGTTGTTGCGCTCTAGAACATCGCCGGATGGACGCGATCGGGCGGCGCGTGGCCGTCAAGGAAGGTCTTGATGTTGATGATGACCTTCTCGCCCATGTCGACGCGGCCTTCGAGCGTCGCTGAACCCATATGCGGCAGCGCCACGACCCGCGGCGACGCCAGCAGCTTGGGATTCACGGCCGGCTCGTTCTCGAACACGTCGAGGCCCGCGCCGGCGATCGCGCCGGAATCGAGCAACCGCGCCAGCTCGTTCTCGTCGATCACCTCGCCGCGTGCGGTGTTGACGAGGTAGGCGGTCGGCTTCAGCAGCTTGAGGCGGCGGGCCGACAGCAGATGGTAGGTCGCGGGCGTGTGCGGACAATTGACCGAAATGATGTCCATCCGCGCCAGCATCTGGTCGAGGCTGTCCCAGTAGGTGGCATCGAGCTCCTGCTCGACCTCTTCCGGCAACCGGCGGCGGTTGTGGTAGTGGACCTGGAGGCCGAAGGCGCCCGCGCGGCGCGC
>CAZKZT010000121.1:0-9939 GCA_964557265.1 uncultured Hyphomicrobium sp. | reverse complement strand
CTGACGCGCTCTAGGCGGCGACGCCGATGTTGTCGCTGCGAGTGCCAGTCCAGCTCGCCCAGCGCAGGCGAAGCGCGGCCCACGGACTACGCTTGCCCGCGACGACTGCCGCGGCCGGACCGCCCGTGGCGAGCGCACGCTCGAAGGCTGTCAACGCGGCGACAGCCGTCGGCACAGCGGCTCCGATCGTGACCGAGGTTGCCGACATCAGCGTATCCACGCCATCGCGAAACGACTTGCGCAGTTCGCGTGAGAACAGCGAATCGACAAGGCGGCTGACCTCTTGGAGGCTTTGGCGGGTCGCAGCACTCAGCACGTGTCGCTCGCCGTGGGATCTGCCGGCGCCGCGCTGCGCTTCGCTGAGCGCGTCACTCAGAACTGCGACGGCACGCTGCGCCGCTTCCTGACGAAGCAGATCCAGAAACTCTCGCCGGCCCGCAGGCGCACCGCTGACAACCGGCTGCGCACGCCTCGCGAGCACGCGCTTGCGCTGTCGCCCGAGCAGCCGCAGCGCAAGCCAGTAGATTGGCAGAAAGCTGGCGATGGTTCCGATGATGAACACGATCAGCGCTGTATCCACGGCGTTTCTCCGGACCTCATGCCCGCCTGTCGTCGGCTGGATCGCAGGAGAACCGAGTGAGCTTGCGCCAGCCTGGATAGCGCAGCGCCGTCCTGTGCGTATCCGCAGATCGCATCAACTCACGCGCGACGGCGGCGCACAGGCTCCGCTTCTTCGTCATCGGCCTCGGCGGCAAGCGGGACGTCGATGCATACGCTGAAGAAGCCCTTCGTCTGCCCAAGACGCCCTTCAAAAATCGCCTCGCCGTCGCTTTCGATTCGGACGGTCTCGAGCAGAGCGGCATCGAACTCGATCAGCGCCCCCGGTTCGAGACGCGCAATCTCACCAAGCAGCATCGGTGGCCCTGCAGCGACAGCAACGATGTCGATCTCGGTCCGCGCCACGTTCTGCTCGATACCGCGGCTCCAGTTGGGATCGAGTTCGACCGGTTCTTCCTCCTGCGGCGCCGCGATCGCGTCCCGCGCGAGTTCGAGACCACGCACCGGAAGGGCGACGACAAGCCACTCGTCTCCCTCGCCAAGCCGCATCTGCGCCGCTGCCAGCTCGGTACGGTCTTTCTCGAAGATCGTCGGATCGAAATCCTGCTCGATGCGCTCGACTGTACAAGCGAACGTCACGAACGGCGCGAGGCGCGCCTTCACCTGCTCGAGAATCGATTTCGCAAGCTGCTCCGCGACCGACAACTCGAGCCGCGTGAGAGCACGCACCGGCGCCGGACCAACGCCGCGGCCATCGCCGCCGTACATCGCATCGAGCGCACGAAACAGCAGCATCCGGTCGAAAGCGATGACGACACGCGCGCCCCATTCCGCAACGAGATAGATGACGCCGACCATGCCCGAACACGGCGCCAACGCGTCGCTGGCCGTATGCTGCACCGCATGCTCGAACGACACAGGAAGACCGAGCCCGAACGTCTGCCGGAGCACGCCCGCGCATCCAACCGCGCTCTGTGCGAAAATGGTCCGCAGCACCGGCAGATCGACGATCGGCTCCAGCGTATTGTGGAAGATCTCCGTGATCTCGAGCCGCCGCAGCTCCTCGGCCTCGAATTCCGTCGTCATTGCCGTCGTCCCGCCTGTTCGGTCGTCAGCCGCGTCACATCACACCTCCGGCGCTTGCGTCTCGGGCCGCAGCTTGATCAGCGCGCGATCGGCCATGCTGAGCGCCAGCACCGCGATCCACCGTCGCGCCTCGCCGATCGCCTTCGGAGCCACACGCGTCTCGACCGCGAGCTCCGCCTCGACGATGCGCCGTGACCGCGGCGAGAGCGCCTGCAGGATGAGATCGCACAGCATCGGATCTGCCTCGCGCAGCGCGACCACGACGCGGTCGGCCGGCACTTCGTCCATCAGACGCGCGCGATCCTCCGCTTCCATGCCCGCGATATCCTCGAAGGTGAAGACGAAGCTCTTCACCCGCTCGGCGTCGGCCGGATCGCTTTCTTCGATGGTTGCCAGGATATCGGCAATCTGATCGCGCTCGAGCTTGTTGAGGATGGCGGCGAGGCGGGCATGCTTGTCGATGCCGCCCCCCTCGACCACGACCTCGCCGAACAGCTCTTCGCGGAGCCGCTCTGCCACCAGCCGCATCGCCGTATCGTTGACCGGCTTCAACACGAGCAACCGCCGGCTGAGATCTGCGCGCTGCTCGCCGCTCAGCTTCTCCATGACCGCCGCCGCCTTGCCCGAGTCGAGCCGCGACAGGACCACGGCGGCAACCTGCGGCTGCTCGCTGGCAATGAAATCCGCAATCCGCTCGTCCTTCACCTGGTCGAGCTTGCCCCACACCCGGTCGGCGGCGTTGCCTGACAACTCCGACAGGATCTCGGCGATCTGCTCATCGCTGACCACGCCGGAAAGAAGCTGCTGGGCGCCATTCGACGAGCCGGCGAGCGCACCCGCGCTTTCGAGCGCCGCGTAGAGTTCATCGACCAGCCGCTCGATCGTCTCGTCGGGGATCGCCGGCAGCGCGGTCGCCGCGTGCGCCACCAGACGGATCTCGCGATTGTCGAACTGCTTGATGATGCTGTCGGCCGACGGTTTGGTCATGGTGAGCAGCAGCGCCGTCACCTTGTCGGCGGGGTTCAGCTTGTCCTCCTGCAACGCCACTGCTGGCACTTTGCTCATGGTCCGGCTGCTCTTCCCGTCTCAAACACGATGTCTGTTTGTCCCGGTCGCCCATGCGACGCGGACTGCATTCGATCCGTATTCATGGCAACGCGACCTTGCGGGACCCTGACACGATCAAGCGGCCGCGCCATGGACCGCACGTCACCATAGGCAGATTCGCGCCGCTTGGGCTCAAGTTCAGACGGGGCGGAAGCGGCCTGAATAGGAAATCCCCGATACCACCTGCTCGAGCGCACCACCCCGTGCTGCGGGTGTATCTGCGCTTCTCGCCGCCGATCGGCCGGAGTCCGGCTCGCGGCCCGCGCCCCTATCGCCGGACTGCGCGGCGTTTTCCTGCGCTGCGCGTCCGCCAGCACCGTCCCCCTGCTGCTGGCTGGCAAAGCGCGATCCTGATTCGCGTTGATCGCCCTCCGCGCTCGCCGCCCCCATGCGCGCCACGGTGAGTTCGCTGATCGCATAGCCGGCGCCCGCGAGACGCGACGTGAGCGCCCCGCGCTCCTGCTCTACGCCGCTCACGGTTTCGGCGCGTTCCGCTTCGATCTTGATGCTGAGCTCGGAGTCGCGCCCGGTGAGCACGATCGTCACCGTGCCGAGCGAAAGTGGGTTGAGCTGCAGCTTGATCGTCCGCACGGCCGGCGCAAAAGTACCCGCAATCGCACCTGTTGCCGGCGCAGGCCGTGTCCCATTCGCCTCGGACGACGGCGGCGACGCGGCCATCGCGCGCTGCACGCCATCGGCAATCTGCTGGCCGATGGTGCCGGCGGCGGGCTCCTCGCCGGCCGCTGCAACGGCGGCAGTCGCTGCGGCATCGGACAGCCGCGCCGCCATCGCCGGCATATCCTGCCGCCCCCGCTCCCCTGCTCCTTGCCGGCCCGTCTTGGCAGCAGCCGCGATCGATGCCTGCAGCAGCCGGCCGTCACCACTCGCGGGCAGTGGATCGGCGCTGGCGGATACCTCGGCGCCCGCAACCGCACCCATCCCGAACATGCGACGCGCATCCTGGCCGACGGGTTGGAAATGCGTCTCCAGACGCACCACCTTGGCGACGACCACGTCCTCGTCCACGATCGTCGCTGCCAGCTCTGCGGCGGCCGACAGATCCAGCATCTGCGACGCTGGATCGGGTGCGGCCGTTGCCGCCGTGCGCGCACCCGCAGGGAGATGCTTGCTGATCTGACTGACGAGATCGTCGAGCGACACCGGCTTCGATTTCAGCGCCGGCGTATCGGCGCGCAAAGACGCGAGCACATCGCGCATCGCCCCGGCCGGCGTCTGAGCGCCCGCAGCCGCCGCTCCGTTGCTGGCGGGGTTTGCCTCCGGAGCGCCAGCAGCCTCACCAGCGTTGGCCGCCTCGGGGGCGAGCGCCTCTGTTTCTCCTACATCGACCGGCATGTCCGACGCAAAGACCGGGTCCGCCCTCCCTTCGGTCGGCCCCCGCTCCTTGCCATCGACGCGATCCGACAGGCGCGGAGATTGCGCCGCCTTCACCGCCTTCGCGATGTCGCCGCCCTTGCCCTGATCCTTGCCCTGCTCACCTGCGGTCTCGGACAACGCAGCAGCGAAATCCTGCGCAATGCCTTTGTTGCCTCGCGAATGGCCGCCGTCACCGCCCCCTTGCGGGGCCTGCGGACCAGATGAAGCGGCAGGGATGGCCAAGTTCATTCCTCGGTCTCCTTGAGCAACTTGTCGACCTGCGCCATGCGCGCGAGCGCCTTGTTGGCAGCGGGCTCGCGATCCGCGGGCGTTGATGCGCTTCCCGCCGTACCGTCGCTTGGCACCGTCGATGCTTGCAGTTCTGATGGTGGTGCATTCGCCAGCGGCGCGGTTGCAGCGGTGCGAGGCAAGGCGATCGGCGGTGCCTGGATCAGTTTCGCGATCGCGCGTGCACCTTTGATCAACTCGCCGACCGCGCCACCAGCGCTGATCGCTTCAGCGGCAGCGAGGCGCGAAAGTCCGTCGCGGCCATTCGGGCCGACAACCAGCGCCGCACCTTCGTACGCGAGCGCCCAGGCCTGCTCGGGCGATCCATTCCGCGCATACTTCTGCGCCATGCGTGCAGCGCTGGCCGCCGTCTTCAGCTTGGCCGAACGAAGCCCGGCATCAGCCAGCGCCGAGTAGAACTGCACGAGTCTATTGGGATCCAAGTATTGAACGACACCGTGCACCCATCGCGTTCCGTCTGGCCGCTCGTTGTAGCCACCGTCGGCGATCACCGCTGCAACGGGACGAATCATGGCCGGGAGATAGGGCGAACGCGGGAAGCGGCGGAAATAACGCAGCGCCATCGCCTCGAACCTGGCGCTATCTCTCTGCGAAATCGCCACTTCGATCGCGAGCCGCAGCGCCGTCTCCTCGACAAGCGTCCCCGGTGACAGCAGACGCGCGTCGTCTGTCAGTCGCGCCACGCGCGCGAGATCTCCCTTGGCAATCACCATCGCCTTCACGAGCGCGACGTGCCCGGCGAGGCTTGGCGGCAGCTCATAGATGTCGACGCGATCGAGCAGACCGAGCGCGGTGCTGCGCTGGCCTTCCGCGTAAGCAAGCGCGGCCCGGGCGAGGGCCATCTCGGGCTGGGCGAAGAGACGCCGCGACAGCACGACGCGTAGTTGCTCAGGATCACCGCCGCTCAATGCGAACTTGATCACGGCCCAGCGGTTGCGCGGCAGCTTCCACATTTCTGGAGGAAATGATTTCAGCTGCTGCGCGATGTCGTGAACAAGCGGCCGCTGCAGGCCCAATGCCGCTTCGTCGCCATGGGCGATGCGCTCCTGCAGCGCTGCCAGCGTGCGCACCGCATGATGCGGCTGGCGCATGGAAAGGTAATCCGGGAGCGGCTCCGAGACGACGGCCGGTTCGGTCGGCGGCGATCCCACCGCCGGAGCAGGGATCGCCAACGCAATCGCGAACCCCGCCACCGCGACTCCCAAGCCGCGACACACACCGAGGCCTTGCTGGCGCCACATGGCGCCGCACGCTCCGGCTGGTTTCGATGGCCGCGCCGAAATCATTCCGGCACCTGCTGCAACAGGATTTCGATGCGCCGGTTGCCTGCCGCCTCGGAATCGCCGGGCACCTTCAACTTGCGGTCGGCATGGCCTTCGATCCGGGTGAAGCGCGCTTCGTCGATGCCGGCGCGGACCAACATCGCATAAGCCGCTTCCGCACGAGACACGGAGAGGCGCCAATTGTTGTTGCTCTGGGTGCGATAGACCCGGCTGTCCGTATGGCCGCGCACGACGATGAGCTTGCTGTTGGCCGCCACGATCGGCGCAATGCGGGCGATGAGATCGAGCGTCTGCTTGCTTGGTTCCGACGAACCGATCGCGAACATACCGAACGTGCTGGTATCGGTCAGGCTCAGCACCACGCCGTTGCCTTCGATGGTCACCTCGATGGCTGGCCCGCCATCTCCAGCGACCGGATTCACGGCCTTTTGGATGTCCCGCAGGATCCCCGCAGCAGATGCCTCGAGTTTTTGCGTGGCCTCCAATCGCGCTGCCATGCCGGCCTTCAGTTTTTCCGCCGCATCGCCTGCACCTGCCGAGCCTGCACCGGCCAGTGTTCGCTCGCCTGCACTGGCTTCGCCGCCGGCCGTGGACGGGCGCGTCTCTTGCGCGAATCTGCCAGCACCGGGAGCCAGCGGTTCGCTTCCCGCGCCGCTTGCAGCGGGCGGTGCTGCCCCTTGTGTCTCGCCTGCGCCCTCCGCAGGTGGCACCGTTTCACCATCACGGCCGGCCACGACCCCGCGCCCCGCGGCGGGCGCCTTGCCCGCATCAGACGCGGGCCCTTTTCCCGCTTCCGGCGCGCGCTGCTCGGCTGCCCGCCCTTCCTGGCCGGCATCCGACTTGCCACGCGCCATCGCCACGTCTTGCTTGCCGGCGTCGACGGCTCGCGCCGCTTGCTCCTGTCCGCCCTTTGCTTTGTCCGCTGCGATGCGCCCCGCTGCGTCGCTGTCCGCCATCGGCTTTCCGGATTTC
This sequence comes from uncultured Hyphomicrobium sp., assembly GCA_964557265.1. Lineage (GTDB taxonomy): Bacteria > Pseudomonadota > Alphaproteobacteria > Rhizobiales > Hyphomicrobiaceae. The sequence goes on along the minus strand of CAZKZT010000121.1, from coordinate 3,250 downwards.
GTACCTTTGGTCGTATCCTCGTCCCTGCCCTCCCTGGTCATCAACTGGCCAGGTGCGAAAGGGTTGAACGGATCACGGAAGGCGCGTCCTGCATCACTCGCGCGGCCTGATTCGTCGGCATTGCCGTCGCGGCCCAACGGCTGATCCGTGGCCTCGGGCGCTCGTTCTGCATGCTTGCTGGTGCCAAGCTTTACGGCCTCGCCCGGCTGCAGCGGTGTCGCTTCGGACGTTGTATCCCCGGCGCCTTGCGTCGCATTGCGCGCCTTGGAGGATTCGACAGCATTCGCTTTGCCATCGACGTCCATCAGGCCCTTCTTGCGAATGACCGTGTCCGACAGTTTGATCGGATTGAAGTAGCTTGCGACGCTCGACTTCATCTCGGTGTTGGCGGCGTTGACCAGCCACATCACGAGGAAGAAGGCCATCATCGCCGTCATGAAGTCGGCGTAGGCAATCTTCCACACGCCACCGTGATGGCCTTCCTCCTCGCTGTGCGCGCGGCGAACGATGACCTGGATGAGTTCGGCGGGTGCATCCTCCGGCTTCGACATCAGTGCAGCACTCCATCAAGCCGCGCGAGCCAGTCCGCAAGCCGCGTCTCCAGGACTGTATTCTCGAGCGAGACGCGGATTTCGCTCGTATCGCCGGGAATGCAGCGCACGCTGCCGGGCGGCGCACCGCGTTTCGCCATCGCCTCACCGAGCGCCTCGCGCAGCGGCTCGAGAAGCTCGCGCGGGCAGGTGATGTCAACAGCCATCCCATCGCCCATCTCGACCATGTCACCGAGCTCAGCAACAAAGCTCTGGACCGCCGCCTGCGTGACGCCTGCGCGCAGAAACGGCACCAGCGCCGTCGCGACGTGGCTCGATATCGTGAGCCGCGCGCCATCGACGCCGGCCCGCAATTCGCTGGCGAGCCGCTCGGCCAGAGCCGCAGAAAAACGGCGATGCGTCTCCTCCAGCCGTCGCTCGAAATCGACCGAAAGCACGGTCGCCTGCGCCTCCATCTCCTGGCGCTCGAGCGCCCGCCCGGCGGTCAGCCCGCGCTGATAGGCTTCTTCGATGCGGATGGCCGTAACATCCGGCGCGGGTGGCGACGGGGGCGCCACGACAGCGTCGTAGGTCAGATCCGATTTCGCTGGCGGCGCGACCGGCGGCTCGTCGCCGCTCGGAAATTCCTTCAGGAAATGATGGATCGGTCGCGTCATCACGCGCCCTGCGCCGGTTGCATCCAGCCCTTGAGAACCTTCGTGACCTCAGCCGAATCCGATTCGACGATGGCTTCGAGCTTCTCGCGCATGGCCATATTCTTCTTCCGCCGCACGCTCTCCGCGCTCGACTGCGCCAACAATCCGCCATTTGCGCTACCGTCTGCGCCGATTGCGCGCCCGGCCCCTGCGCCCGCATTTCCAGGCGGCGGCAACGCAGCGCCGGCGCCGGGCGCGCCTTCCAGCGCCGCAGTCGCGACGGATGTCGCTTCGAGCGCAACCGGCGGCGTCTGCTGGGCGAGCATCCGCGTCACCGGCCGCAGTCCGAACCAGACCACCAGGAAGACGACGCCGAGCATCGCCACGGCATTCATGGCGGTGCCCGTGTTCATCAGCAGATAGTCGCGCACGCCGGGCCCTGGCGCCGGCGCGAGCGCACCTTCGCCCGGAGCAAAATCGGTGGCGACGATCTCGACCAGATCCTCACGCTCGGCACTGACACCTGTCGCCGCGGAAACCAGGCGCTTCAGATCGGCGATCCGAGCCTCCTGCGCCTCCGGCGTGGCATCGGCCCCCAGCGAATCGATGAGGTGCTTGCGGTTGATCACGACCGCAAGGGCGAGACGTTGCAGGCGATAGCCCTCGCGAACGGTCTGAACCGTTCGCGTATTGAGCTCATAATTCACCAGCTCTTCGCGCCGATCCTCCTTCTGGCGACGCTTGTCGCCATCGGCCTGAGATCCCTCTTCCTTCGGGAGATTTGCAACAACGCCCACGGCGGGCTTGCTGCCGCTATCTTCCGACTGGCCCGACTGCTTCACTGTCCGCACCGAGCGCTCTACGCGTGATTTCGGATCGAAGATCGTCTCGGCGACCTGCTGGCGATCGACATCGAGCCGCACGGTGGCGCTGATCTGATAGTTGCCGGCGCCGAGAATGGCCGCGAGCGTCCGGCTGGCGCGCCGCTCCATCTCCGCCGCCATCGCCTTTTCCATCTCGGCGTGCTTGTGCGAGCCGAGACTGAGATCGTCTCCACCCGCGGCCAGCAAACGCCCGTCAGTTCCCGCGACGCTGACCTGCTCGATCTTCATTCCTGGCACAGCAGCGGCAACGATATGGCGCACCGCTTGAGCCGATGAATTCTGCCAGCGCCCCTCGGTCCGCAGCAGCACCGAGGCCGATGGATCGCGCCGTTCCCGCCGGAACGATCCCGGATCCGCGAGCACAAGATGGACGCGCGCTGCCGCCACACCATCGAGCGACTGGATGGTGCGCGCAATCTCGCCCTCGAGCGCACGCACACGCGTCACTTCCTGCATGAACGAGGTGAGGCCGATCGATCCCATCTGATCGAACAATTCGTATCCGGCGCGCGAGCTGGTCGGCAGTCCCTTTTGCGCCAGCAGCGATCGCGCGCGCGCCGTCTGCCCGAATGGCACCAGGACGGCGCTGCGCTGCTCGTTGACGTCGAACGACACGCCGGCCTCAGCGAGCGCGGCTGTGATCCGCGACACATCCTGAGCGTTGAGCCCGGTATAGATCGGCTGCATCACCGGCCGCCCGAGATAGACGGCCGCGGTTACGACAGACGCAATGACGGAGAGTCCCACGAGCCCGAGCAGCACCAGGCGCCGCATTCCGAGCGCCGCAAAGCCCGCCATGAGCCGGGAAATTTGATCGTTGCTAGGCATTCACCACACTTGCGCAATCTTAAGAGATGGCTCGACGGGTAACCATCGGCCTTCAACCTTGTGCGAAGTTGTCGGGAAGCCTCGGAGCGGCACCGTTAGACGCGGTCGTGGCCCGATTGCACGGGCAGGGGCGCCTGCTCAAAAAAGAAGCGCGCGGGCCCCGTTTCCGGAACCCGCGCGCCTATGGTCTGGTCTGGCCTTAGCGGAACAGCGACAGGATGTTCTGGCTGTTCGAGTTGGCGATCGACAGCGCCTGGATGCCGAGCTGCTGCTGGACCTGCAGCGCCTGGAGGCGGGTCGATTCGGCGTTCATGTCGGCGTCGACGAGCGTCGAGATACCGCGATCGAGAGC
>CAZKZT010000120.1:0-9966 GCA_964557265.1 uncultured Hyphomicrobium sp. | reverse complement strand
CATTGGTGCCCGTGGAGGGACTCGAACCCCCACACCCTTGCGGATAACAGATTTTGAGTCTGTCGCGTCTACCGTTCCGCCACACGGGCAATGGCGCGGCACTATAGCGGCGAGCCTCGCCCCGTCAATGCGTCCGAGAAAGAGCGCTCGTCTACCCCCTCACACCGTCCGGATTGAGCGCCGTCGCGGTGCCGATCATGCTGTCGCGCGTGGCGAGACGGGCGAGTTCCGCCTCACTCCAGCCGTCGGTGCCATCCGGACGTGCCGGCAGAACCAGATAGCGGCAGTCGGCGGTCGAATCGACCACGCGCACCTCCACGCTGTCGGGAAGGTGGGTGCCGAACTCGGCCAGGACGGTACGAGGCTCGCGCACCGTCCGCGACCGGTAGGCGCGCGACTTGTACCAGAGCGGCGGCAGGCCGAGGATCGTCCGCGGATAGCAGGAGCAAAGCGTGCACACGATCATGTGATGCACTTTCGGCGTGTTCTCGAGCACGACGAGCTTGAGGCCGGGAAGATCCATGCCCAGCTCCTGCACCCCGGCATTGCCGTCCGCCAGAAGCCGCGCCTTGTACGCGGGATCGGTCCACGCCCGCGCGACGACACGGGCACCGTTCTCCGGCACCTTGCCGTCCCACTCCTCGATCATGTCCGCGACCTCGCGCGCGCTGATGATGCCCTTCTCGATCAGCAGCTCGCGCATCGCGATCTCGAGGAACTCCCATTCCTCGGATGGCTCCTTGATGTCGGGCTGGAATGGCCCGTGATCATGCGGATGGTCGTGATCGTGGTGATGGCCATGATCGTCGCCATGGTCGTGATCATGATCGTCGTGGGTCATGCCACCCTCCGTGCGTGTGCGCCTGTGTCAGGTTCAAGCCAGTGCTCATAGATCTCGACGACGAGATTATCGTCGGGTCCGTAGGTGCCCTCGCCTCCCCACACGTCATCCATGGTGAAGCGCACCCAGTAGAGCGTGACCGGCGGCTTGTCATACTGGCCGACTGCCAGTTGCTCGGGGTTGCGGTAGTCGCCGAAGCGGCGCTCGATGACGCCACGCTTGCCGCGCAGATACCACGGCGTGCGGATGTGAGCCGGCTGCGGCTGTAGCGGATGCTCGGCCCGCACGATCACAGCATCCCCGATCGCGAAAGCCGCCATCAGCACGCCTCCGATTGATCGGCAATCCGCGCCTTCACCTCGGCGAGTTTCGCCTCCAGCTCGGCCTCCGTCACCACCCCCTTCTCGATCAACAGGCTGCGCATCGCGCGTGCCCATTTTTCGTAGTAGCCGGAGGCATTGTAGTGCTCGGGCGTCAGGCTCTCGATTGTGCGCCGCATTTCATCGACGACCCAGAAGCTGCGCGGATTCGTGCGCATGAGCTGCATCAGGGCGTCGACGCGGCGTTCGCTCAACGTCGGCACATGCTCATGGTTGTCGACCGGACCGCCGCCGGCCTCGCCGCCCATGTCGTGCACACCCCGTTGCGTCATTTGCACCTCCCGCCATCCGTGCTTGGCGGCATCCTCGCGAGCCGCACGCGGCTCGTCAACCACATCCAGCCAAAATCCGGGCACCTGCGCAAGGATGGGATTGCGCCGCGCCCCGCCGTGCCGCTAAATCGCCCGCCTTCCTGGAGCGAAATCATGCTGCGCCGGCTCTACGACTGGACGATGGCACTCGCCGCCCGCAAGACCGCGGAATATTGGCTTGCCTTCATCGCGTTTGTCGAAAGCTCGGTCTTTCTCATCCCTGCGGACGTTCTTTTCGTACCCATGGCGCTGGCCCGGCCCAGCCGCGCCTACCGCTACGCCATCGTCGCAACGGTCGCCTCGGTGCTGGGCGGCATCGCGGGCTGGACCATCGGCTACTACGCCTTCGATGCCATCGCCAAACCGGCCCTCGAATTCTACGGCAAGTACGAAGCCTACGAGAGACTGCGCCAGTCCACCGACGCCAATCTGGTGCTGCTGCTGCTGATCACGTCGGGGCTGTCGCATCTGCCGCCGATCAAAGTGGTGACGATCCTCTCCGGCGCGTTGCACGTGAACATCTGGGTGTTCATCGCCGCGGCGATCGTCGCGCGCGGCGCGCGCTTCCTGTTCCTCGCGTGGCTGCTGAACCGCTACGGCGCGCCGATCCGCCATTTCATCGAGGAACGGCTCGGGACACTCGCGGCGCTGGCCTGTGCGGCACTGATCGGGTTGTATCTGGCGGCGCGATATCTCGTGTAAAGTACACCCTTGCGTTTCACCGGAGGATCGCCATGAGCAAGCTCGAATATCCAGCCGCCGAGGGTCTCTTCAAGAACCCGGCCTATTCGCACACGGTCGTCGCCTCGGGTGCGCGCACGGTCTACATCTCCGGCCAGGTCGCGATGGATGCCGAAGGCAAGCTCGTCGGTGCGGGCGATCTTGGCGCCCAGACCGGGCAAGTCATGCAAAACCTCGGAAAGGCGCTGGCAGCAGCGGGCGCAAGCTTCGCCGATGTCGTGAAAATCACCACCTACGTCGTCGACTACAAGCCGGAGATGCGCGCGATCGTCAGCAGGGCGCGGTCGCCGTTCTTCGCAGGCCGCGAGCCGCCAGCCAGCACGCTCGTCGGCGTCTCCGCGCTCGCGCTACCCGAGTGGCTGATCGAGATCGAGGCGATCGCGGTCATCGGGTAGGCGCGATCTAGACACGCGCCATCACAATCAACCCATCGACCGCCACCGCGCCCTGCCCTTCAGCGCGCACGATGACCGGGTTGATCTCGGCTTCGGCGATCTGCGGCGCGTCGGAGAGGGCAAGCTGCGAGATCGCGACCACGATGCCGGCCAGCGCGTCCAGATCGCCTTTCGGCAAACCGCGGAAACCGCGCAGCGGTGCGAAGCCCTTGACCTCGGCGATCATCGCACGGGCGGATGCGAGATCGACCGGCGCCGGACGCACGGCGACGTCCCCATAGACCTCCGCGAGGATCCCGCCGACGCCGACCGCAACGACCGGGCCGACGCGCGGATCGCGCCGGAACCCGACGATCGCCTCGCCGATCCCCTTCACCATCTCCTGCACGACGACGCCATCGATGCGCGCGCTTGGCGCCTTCTTCGGCACATCGGTCAGGAGTGAGACGACTGCGTCCTTCAGCGCCGCCGCATCGGCAAGCCCCACCTTCACGCCACCGACCTCGCTCTTATGCGCAATGTCAGCGGAAAGGATTTTAGCGACCACAGGATAGGCGAGCCCCAGCGCCTCGAAATCAGCGACACCCGTCACCGTCGCAATCTTCGGCACGGTCACGCCGAGCGCGGCGAACAGTTCCAGCGCCCGCTGCTCGTTCAAAATTGCAGCACCCTTCGCCGCATCGAGGCGCGCACACGCCGCAACCGGCAGCGTCGCGGTCTCCCTTACGCGCGGCGGCGTCCAGTCGAGATAGGCGCCGAGCGCATCGGCGCACGCTTCTGGGGTACGGAATCCCGCAATGCCTGACGTCGCGAGCAACTCCAGCGATCGCTGGGCGTTCGGCAGCAGGAATGCGACGATCGGCTTCTCCGCGTTCGCCCATTTGGCCAGCGGCGCCACCGCGAGCTCCGGGAAATACTCGGCCGACGAACCGACCCCGACGACCACCGCATCAACGCGTGGATCAGCCATAAAGCTCGACATGACGGTGTCGACCACCTCCGGCTTGGTGCCGGCCATCGTCACGTCGGCGACGGGCGCTCCGGGTGCCACGTCGATCTTGAAGGCGGCAAGGCTTTCGCTCAACGCCTCCGCGGTGCCCGCGACTTCGATGCCGCGCGAGCCGAGATGATCAACCACCAGCGCCGCAGCTCCGCCCGTGGTCGTCGTCACCGCGACGCGCTTGCCCATCGGCGGTTTGCGGCCACCGACCAGCAGCGGCGCCTCGATCAGACTCTCGAAGTTGTCGAGCCGCATGATCCCGTTGTCGGCGAGGAAAACATCGAGGGCACGCGCTTCACCGACCATGGCGCCGGTATGCGATTGCGCAAGCGCCTGGCCGAGATCGGAACGGCCGAGCACATACGCCATCACCGGCTTGCCCGCCGCGTACGCCTTGGCGGCCATCGCCGCGACGCCTGCGTAGTCGCGCATCGTCTCGAGAAACAGGAGGATCACGTCGGTGTCGGGATCATCGACCAGCATCGCGCCGATCTCGCCCACGGTCAGGTCGCATTCGTTACCGATCGATACCAGCGTCGAAAACCCGATGCCGCGCGCCTCGCCACGGCTGACGAGCGCCCCGATCATCGATCCCGACTGCGACACGAGACCGATGCGACCCTTGGGCAGCCGCTCGCGCTCGAGGACGGCATTGGCCGACAGCGTCAACGGCCAGTTGGTGTTGATGACACCGAGGCTGTTCGGTCCGATCAGGCGCACGCCGCCCTCGCGCGCCGCCGCGATCAGCGCCGCCTGCCGCGCCTTGCCGGCTTCGCCACCCTCCGCAAAACCACCCGCGAAAATCGTCGCCGCAGCGACACCCGCCTTGCCGGCATCGCGGATCACATCCACGACCGCGTTCGTCCCGACCATGATGTAGATATGGTCGGGCGGCTCCGGGCAGTCCGTCAGCGAGGGGTAGCACGCTTCGCCGAACAGTTGCTGATAGCCAGGATTGATCGGATAGATCGCGCCGGTGAAACCGTGCTTGCGCAAATAGCGCTGCGGGCGCGAATTGTTCTTCCTGAGATCCCCCGAGGCGCCGACGATGGCGACGCGCTCCGGACGCAGCAGGCGGTCGGCAAACGGTCTGGTCATGTGATCGCAATCCTCCCGGCGGCGCACGATTGAGCACTCCGGCGCCATTTGTTCAGCGTATCTCTAGCTGATCCGACGACGATAGGCGATATGTCCGGACATGCCAGAGCGCAGGCCCGACATGCGCGATCCGATATTCGCCCCCTACCTGGATCGTCGCGTGGTGCGGCCTTTCCGCCGCGTGGTTCATCGAGGATGGCCTCGGTGGGGAGATCGGTCTCGTTATCACGGAGATAGCGCTCGCGACGATCCCCGACGCCCGTTACCAGAGACCCAGCTGGTCCCAGCGATCGCGCGGGATCTCCTTGCCGAGGTTGTATGCAAACGTCGTTGCCTTCAGCAGATCACGTGTCAGATCGCATTTGAAGCTCATGGCGTACCAGTGGCCTTTCACGCGGACCGCACCACCTTTGGCATCGAGCGCCGTGCCGTCGAGGATGGCGCGATTGAAGATCGACGTCTTCATGCGATCCGCGCCGCGCAGGCGCGGGTCTTTCCGCGCCACTTCAAAACCCCGGAGAATGCACGCCTGATGCGCGCGTTCAGCAGGCGCCAGCTTGGCCAGCATCTTGTCCATCGACTGAGCGGAAACCGTCGTTGGAAGTGCCGACGCAACCGCTACCAGCAGCGCAAAACCAGCGCGCATATTGCCTGTCCCCTTCTATTCGGCGGTCCCACGTCCACCGATGTCGCCCGGCAGGCGACACTCCTTCAATAATCCGCACCTTGCGCGAAAGCACCCCGCGATGTGCCGCACCGACGAATGTGATCGACAGCACGCCGCCGCGATCCCTGACGCAAGCCGGAGCGCGTTGAAAAAGGCCGAAAGCCACCGTCACGCGATCCACGCCACCGAGCGGAGCCATGTCGACCGTACGATTTGACGCCCCGCCCCTCCCCGTGCCAGCTTGCCCGAACCAAAATCTCGAACAGCTCCAGAAGTATAGAAGAGGAAAGGCACCGAAGATGGCTGGCTGCTTGGAAGGTAAGGTCATTGTCGTAACCGGCGCGGGCCGTGGCATTGGCAGGGGTATGGCCATGCTCGCGGCCAAGGAAGGCGCGAAGGTCGTCGTCAATGACCTCGGCGCCGCTGTCGACGGCGAAGGTGCGGCCAGCCAGCAGCCGGCCGAAGAGGTCGTGCAGGAGATCCGCAAGGCCGGCGGCGAAGCGGTTGCCAGCTACGACAGCGTCGCCGAGCCGCAGAGCGCGGAAAAGATCATCCAGTGCGCGCTCGACAGCTTCAAACGCATCGACGGCGTGATCAACAACGCCGGCATTCTGCGCGACCGCATCTTCCACCGCATGTCCGTCGTCGACTTCGATCAGGTGATCAAGGTCCACCTCTACGGCGCGTTCTATATGAGCCGCGCCGCGGCCAATCACTTCAAGGATCAGGAGTCGGGCGCCTTCGTGCACTTCACCTCGACCTCGGGCCTGATCGGCAACTTCGGCCAGGCGAATTACTCCGCCGCCAAGATGGGCATCGTCGGCCTCTCGCGCAGCATCGCGCTCGAACTGCATCTCGCCGTTCGCCTGGAGCCGCATGATCGGCACCATCCCGACCGAGACGCCGGACCAGCAGGCGCGCGTCGAGCGCATCAAGAAGATGACCCCGGAGAAGATCGCGCCGCTCGCCGTGTTCCTGCTGTCCGATCTCGCCAAGGAGGTCACTGGCCAGATCCTCGCCTCGCGCATGCACGAAATCTACCTGTTCAGCCAGAACCGCCCTGTGCGCACCGTCCATCGCGCGGAGGAGTGGACGCCGCAGACGATCGCCGAGCACGCGCTGCCGGCATTCCGTTCCTCCCTGACGCCGCTCGAGCGCTCGGGCGACGTGTTCTCGTGGGATCCGATCTGACAGGGCAACAGTGAACATGAGCCAACGGCCCTTCTTCCATGAAGGCATGCGCGCGCTCCAGGACCGTTTTGACGGGCGCCGCGTGGCGGATGCGATCGAGAAGCACCGGAAGCACTACGCCTTCTGGGACGACGAGCGCGAGCTGATCGAAACCTCGCGCTTCTTCTTCATCGCCTCCGCGGCCGAAGGCCATGTCGACGGCAACATCAAGTCCGGCGATCCGGGTTTCGTGAAGATCGTCGGACCCAACGTCATCGAGTATCCCGAGTATGACGGGAACTCGATGTACCGCACGCTCGGGAACATCGCGCTGAGCCCGAGCGTCGGCCTGCTGTTTGTGAAGCTCGACGGCAAGAGCCGCCGCATCCGCGTCAACGGCACTGCCACGATTCACGACGACGCCGAAACGCTGGCGCGCCATCACGGCGCCAAGCTGGTCGTGCGGATCGCGTGTGAGATCTATCCGAACTGTCCGCGGTACGTGCCGGATATGGTGGACGGCACGCCCTCACCTTACGTGCCGCGCGAAGGACACGGCACGCCGCCGCCGCCCGAATGGAAGTCCCGCGACTATGTCCGCGACATCCTTCCCGCGGACGATCCGCATCGCCCCAAAGAATAACCAAAGCCAATAATCCGGAGCACCTGATGGCCTCTTTCCCTGCCCGCAAGGACACCCACGTCCTGTTCGCGCACGTCGCCTACGAGTTCGCCGAGCCGTTCACCGCGCGCAACACGGGCATGACCTTCGACATCGCGCGCAACACCGACGAACTGGTCGCCAAGCTACCGAAGGCGGACGTGCTCTCGGTCTCGATGATGTGGAAGAACGAGCTCGCGGCGAAGAACCCCCGCCTGAAATTCATCCAGTCGATCAGTGCGGGCACCGACCAGTACGACCGCGAGGTGCTGAAGGCGAACGGCATCCGCCTTGCCAGCGCCCGGGGCGCCAATGCCAATGCCGTCGCGGAACATGCCATCTCGCTGATGCTCTCGCTGTCGCGACAGTTGCATTTCCTCCGCGACCTCCAGCACGCGAAATCGTGGCGCGGGATGCAAGGCGATCGCGCGATCCGCGAGGACGAGATCGAGGGCAAGACGGTCCTGATCGTCGGCGCCGGCGGCATCGGCCAGCGGCTTGTCGCGCTGTGCAAGGCGTTCGGCATGAAAGTGATCGCGACGCGGCGCAATCCCGCCGCTGGTGCTGGCTCCGCTGACGAAGTTGTCGCCGACACCGCCCTCATGGCCAAGCTGCCCGAAGCGGATTTCGTGGTGTTGACCTGTCCGCTGACCCCCGAAACCACCAACCTGATTTCAACGGCACAGCTCGCGGCCATGAAGCCGACCGCGTTCCTCGTCAATGTCGCGCGCGGCAAGGTCGTCGATGAACCGGCGCTGATCGCGGCGCTCGAAGCCAAGAAAATTCGAGGCGCCGCGCTCGACGTGACCGTGGAAGAACCCCTGCCGGTCGCGTCACCGCTGTGGGCGATGCCGCATGTCATCGTGACGCCGCACACTGGCGGCGAGACCGTGCGCTACGAGGATCGCGTGATCGATCTCCTGATCGAGAACGCCGATCGGCTGGCGCGCGGTGAGACGGCGCTGGTGAACGAGATCGTGTAGTTCGCGCCTGCGGCGCGAGCGAGACCAGTCTCGCGCTCTGCCGGGAGGGACACCCTCCCGGACCCACCCGCCTTTGATACTTGGCGCAAGATCATAGGTCGCAGCGAAGGCCGCGAGGTAAGAACCCCAACCGGCGAGACGGCGGCCGCGGAAAGCAAAACTCAAGGCACCAGGATCTGCCGCACGCTCACGCCATCCGCGAGTTTGTCGAAGCCCTCATTGATCTCATCGAGCGAGATGCGCTCGCTCATCAAGCGATCAACCGGCATCAGACCTTGCTGGTAGAGCGAGATGAAACGCGGGATATCGCGCGCCGGAATGCACGAACCGACGTAGCTACCCTTGATCGTGCGCTCTTCCGCAACGAGATGGGTGCCCGGCAGCGGCATCGTGTGCGTTGGATGCGGCAGGCTTCCGGTGACGGTCGTCCCGCCGCGCCTGGTGATTTTGTAGGCCAGCTCCAGCGCCTTGATCGAACTCGCCATCTCGAAGGCGAAGTCGACACCGCCGCCGGTGATGTCCTTGACGTGCTCGACCACATTCGGATCGCGCGCGTTGACGGTGTGCGTGGCGCCAAGCTGCTTTGCGAGCTTCAGCTTGTCGTCGAGCATGTCGATCGCGACGATCTGCCGGCAACCCGACAGCTTCGCGCCGAGCATCGACATCAACCCGACGCCGCCGAGACCAACAATCGCGGCCGTGGTTCCGGGCGGCACCTTCGCGGTATTGATGACCGCCCCGGCGCCGGTGATCACCGCGCAACCGAACAGGGCCGCTTCCTCGAACGGCAACGACTTGTCGATTTTCACGATGCTGCACCGTGAGACGACCGCATATTCCGCGAACGCCGACACGCCGATGTGATGATAGATGGGCTTGCCATCGCGCTTGAGGCGCATTCCGCCGCCGAGCAGTGTGCCGGCACTATTCGACTTGAAGCCCGCTTCGCAAAGCGCCGGCCGCCCCTCCTGGCACGGCGGACAACGGCCGCAGTTCGGCACGAACACGAGAATGACGTGATCACCGACGGCGAGATCCTTCACGCCGGGACCGAGTTCCATCACTTCACCCGCCGCCTCGTGGCCGAGCACCATCGGCAGCGGGCGCGGGCGGTCGCCGTTGATGGTCGAGAGATCGGAATGGCACAGGCCGGCCGCGCGGATCCGGATCAACACCTCGTCCTCACCCGGCGGATCGAGGTCCAGGGTCTCGATGACGAGCGGCTTCGACTGAGCGTAGGGGCGCGGCTTCTCCATCTCGTGGATCACGGCGGCGCGGGTCTTCATGGGGCTCTCCCTGGGCTTTCGGTATAAGTCGGCGCGGATGATAGCCGCCCCGCGCCGCCGGGCAACCGGTTGTTGGCCGCACCAGGAAGGAGAGGAGCCATGGCTCAGCCGATTACCGGGCGCTGCTATTGCGGCGCCGTCAATTTCTCGTTCAACGCCGGTCCGCTGCTGGCGCGCATCTGATCGGCCCGACTACGTCGTGGTGCGGGCCGGTGCGCTGGACGACCGCGAAATCGCCAAGCCGCAGGCGGTCATCTGGACGGGGTCCGCACCATCCTGGGGCCTGATCGATACATCAGTGCCGTGCCATGCGGCACACATCCAGGCGATGCCGAAGAATTAGGACTTCCGCGCGACCTTGCACCCCTCCCCCATCCCCGGCATGATGCGCGGGCTGGTGGGCGACAATGAAATGAACGAGGGGGAAGCACGA
>CAZKZT010000119.1:0-10052 GCA_964557265.1 uncultured Hyphomicrobium sp. | reverse complement strand
GGCATCCTCAACCTCACGCGCTTCGAGGCGCCCGCGCCGGAGCGGCACTTCCACGCGCAGCGCCGTCTCGGCGTCGAGATCCGCGACTTCTACGGCCGCCTCATCGACGGCATGCGGGCGACGCGCGGCACACTGCGCTCGGGCGGTGACGGCGAAGGTGGCGGTGGTCTCTCGGCCAAGGGCAGCCCGCCGGTCGAGAAGCCGCTGGCGCTGTTCTCCGGCATCGTCACAGTGAAACCGGACGGCACCGCGGAAGTGAATTTCGACCTCCCCGACTTCAACGGCACCGTGCGGCTGATGGCGGTCGCGTGGAGTGCGGGCAAGGTCGGTTCGGCCGGCTCCGATGTCGTCGTACGTGATGCGCTCGCGCTGACCGTGACGGCGCCGCGCTTCCTTAGCCTGGGCGACGAAGCGAGCCTTGCCGTCGACCTCCACAATATCGAAGCGCCGGACGCGGCTTTCGCGCTCACGATCGAGCAGGAGAACCCGCAGGGGCTTGCTGTTTCACTCGCGCAGCGCAATCCGCGCCTCGCGCCGAACCAGCGACGCTCGGAACGCGTTGCGATCAAGCCAACGGGCCTTGGGCGTCACGTCTACAACGTGCGCGCGACGGGGCCTGATGGTGTCGAGGTTCGTCGCCGCGTGGCGCTCGAAGTGATGCCGCCGGCGAATGATATCCGGCGCACGACGACGGCGCGGATCGCAGGCAAGGGCGGCCGCCTCACGCTGTCGCCGGATGTGCTTGCGGACCTGATCCCGTCGAGTGCGCGGATCGCGCTCAACGTCGGCCCGTCGGCTGGCATGGACGTGCCGGGCCTGCTGACGGCGCTCGACCGCTATCCGTACGGATGCGCCGAGCAGACGACGAGCCGTGCCCTGCCGCTGCTCTACGTCAACGATGTCGCGCGGCGCATCGGTCTCGCCGAAGACGCCGAGATCAAGGAACGTATCCAGAAAGCGGTGTCGCGCGTCCTGGAGATGCAGGATTCGTCGGGTGCCTTCGGTGTGTGGGGGCCGGGCAGTCCTGACCTCTGGCTCACCGGCTACGTCACCGACTTCCTGACGCGGGCGAAGGAGCTTGGCCACCCGGTGCCGCAGATGCAGCTCACGCAGGCGCTCGATCGTCTCGCGAACTACATCTCGTACGCGCAGGACTTCGAGAAGGGCGGAGAGGCGCGCGCCTATGCGCTCTATGTGCTCGCCCGCAACGGCCGCGCGCCGGTTGCGGAGCTGCGCTACTACGCGGATGAGCGCCTCGAGCGGTTCTCGTCGGCGTTGGCACAAGCCCAGCTCGGTGCGGCACTGGCGATGACCGGTGACAAGCCGCGCGCCGAGCGCGTGTTCCGCGCGGCGTTGGCCAAGATCGGCGATGATGGCGCGGAGGAAAGCCGCATCGACTACGGCTCGCGCCTGCGTGACGGTGCCGCCGTGCTGACGCTGGTCTCGGAAACGCGCACGCTTACGGCTGAGACGCCGGCGCTGGCAACGGTGATCGAGAAGGCGCGCGCGAACCGCACCTACACCTCGACGCAGGAGCAGGCGTGGATGCTGCTGGCGGCGCGGGCCCTCAGCGAAGCGGCAGCGGACACCAAACTGACGATCAACGGCGCGGCGCATACGGGTGAGCTGACCCGCGCGCTGACGGCCGGCGATCTCGGTCAGGGTGGCCTCTCGGTCCTCAACACCGGCGATGCGCCCGTCTCCGCTGTCGTCTCGGTGACGGGGGCGGCGCTCACGGCCGAGCCTGCGGTCGCGAAGGGCTTCACGATCTCCCGCACCTACTACACGCTCGACGGCAGCCGCCTCGAGCCGGGCGACGGGCCGCTGACGGTGGCGCAGAACGATCGTGTGGTCGTGGTGCTCAAGATCGAGGGCGACAAGGCGGGCGGGCGCGTGTTGCTCGTCGACCGCCTGCCCGCAGGCTTCGAGATCGAGAACCCGCGGCTTGTCGAGAGTGGTGATGTCAAGAGCCTCGGGTGGCTGCAGACGGCCGGCAAGCCGGTCCACACCGAGTTCCGCGACGACCGCTTCGTGGCCGCGTTCGACTACTTCCAGGGCGAGGACCGCCGCACGGGCGTCAAGCCGGCAGCGACGGTCGCCTACATCGTCCGAGCGGTGACGCCGGGCCGCTACATCCACCCGGCGGCCGCGGTCGAGGACATGTACCGGCCGGACCTGTTCGCGCGGACCGGCGCGGGCGGCCTCGTCGTAACCGGCGCTCAGTAGCGAGGAACAGAAGCCGCCTTCATGCGTTCTTTCGACGAGCGATGATCGTTTAGGTGCCGCGTAGCACCCGAACCGCGCACGACGCGCGGCAGCAGAGGGCGATTGCGTTCATGAACGCATGAAGGAGGCTTCGATGTCCTTGAGACGTTTCGGCACCGGCTTGGCACTGATCGTCGCCGGTGCATTCCTTCCGGCCGGCGCGCAAGCGGCTCCGGTCGGCGGCGCTCCCAGCACGAACATACAGATCGACCCGCACGCCATGGTCGAGAAGGCGCAGGTGTTCCACTGGCGCGGCCGGCGCTACTGCTTCTATTGGGACGCCTGGAACGGTCCCGGCTGGTACCATTGCGGTTATGCGTGGCGGCGCGGTTTCGGTTGGGGCGGTGGCCCCGGCTGGCATGGCTGGCGCCACTACGATCGCGGACCGCGTCGTCGGGGTCGTGTCGAGCGTCCGCGGCGACCGGATCGCGGCGTTAATCGTCCGCGTCGTTCCGATCGGGCGACCGGCCGCCCGTCACGTCCTGATCGGGCAAGCCCGCGCCGCGGTGGTGGCGATAGAGCCTCTCCGCGAGGCGGTGGCCGCAGCGTTGCCCCGCGTGGTGGCGGTGGGCGCAGCGCAGCCCCGAGCGGTCGTGGCGGCGGCGGCAGCATGAGCCGAGGCGGAGGCGGTGGTGGCGGTCGCGGCGGCGAAGGCCGCGGCAGGTAGCCCGCGCTACATCCGATAAAAGATCAGCCGCCCGGAGCGATCCGGGCGGCTGTTTTTGTCGTGGCGTTGACGTCGGTGGCTACTCTGCTGCGACGGCGGCGCGCCCATCGCGTGGTGTCAGGACGAAGCCCTCGTAGCCGTTGGCCGCGATGGCGTTGCATTCCTCGCGGTAGACACCGACGCCGCCGATGTACGGCATGAACACGCGCGGCTTGCCGGGAATGTTTGCGCCCATGTACCAGGACGCCGCCTTGACATAGAGCGTGCGATGGCCGGCCTCGTTGACGTGCTGTCCCCAGTCGGCTTCCGCTTGTGCGGATGGCTCGACCGTCTCCATCCCGTTCGCGCGCATGTGCGCGATGAGATCGATCACCCAGTCGACGTGCTGCTCGATCGACACGATCATGTTGCTGAGCACGGACGGGCTGCCCGGTCCGGTGATCATGAACAGGTTCGGCAAACCGGCGCTCATCAATCCGAGATAGGTCTGCGGCCCCCCCGTCCACTTGTCGACGAGCTTGATGCCGTCGCGGCCCTCGATGTCGATGTTGGCGAGCGCGCCGGTCATCGCATCGAACCCGGTCGCGAACACGATGGCGTCGAACTCGTAGGTGCGGTCGGATGTCTTGACGCCGGTCGGTGTGATTGTCTCGATCGGCGTCGCCTTGAGGTCGACGAGCGTGACGCTCGGCCGGTTGTACGTCTCGAAGTAATCGGTATCGACGCAGATCCGCTTGGTGCCGATCGGGTAGTCCTTCGGGCACAGGATCTCGGCCGTAGCGGGATCCTTCACGATCTCGCGGATCTTCGAGCGGACGAACTCGGACGCGGTATCGTTCGATTCCTGGTTGGTCAGCAGGTCGTTGAACGCGGCCATGAACGAGGTGCCGCCGACCTTCCACCGCTGCTCGTACACACGCTGGCGTTCCTCCGGCGACACGTCCATCGCCGAGACGTCGTTGATGCCGTAGTTGGCGTCCGAGGCATCGTAGATGATGCCGGTGCGCATGGTGCGGGCCTTGGCGCGGCGAACGTCGTAGTTCGACTTCCAGGGATCTTCGTAGTCGGCGGTCATAGGCCGGTTGCGCGACGGGATGGAGTAGTTTGGGGTGCGCTGGAACACCGTCATCTCAGCGGCGTGCGCCGCCATCACCGGGATGGCCTGGATCGCCGACGAGCCGGTGCCGATGACACCCACGCGCTTGCCGGTAAAATCGACGCCTTCGTGCGGCCAGTAGCCGGTGTGGTAGGTGGGGCCGGTGAAGGACTCGCGGCCGGGAATATCAGGAAGGCGAGCGGTCGAAAGGCAGCCGGTTGCCATCACGCAGTGCTGCGCCGAAAGGGTGTCGCCGCGATCGGTCGTGACGTGCCAGCGCCGCGTCTTGTCATCGTAGTGTGCCGCGGTCACGCGGGTTTCGAAGCGGATGTCGCGCCGCAGGTCGAAGCGGTCGGCGATGTGGTTCGCATAGGCGAGGATTTCGGGCTGCGCCGCGAAGCGTTCGCTCCAGTGCCATTCCTGCTGGAGTTCGTTCGAGAACGAAAACGAATACTGCATGCTCTCGACATCGCAGCGTGCGCCCGGATAGCGGTTCCAGTACCAGGTGCCGCCGACGCCGGTCGCGGCCTCGTAGATTTGGGCGGAGATGCCGAGCCCGCGCAGACGGTGCAGAAGGTACATGCCGGCAAAGCCAGCGCCGACGATGGCGACGTCCACTTCCGCCGCTTGGGGTAGCGGCGCTTCCTCTTGCGTTCCTTGACCCTGCACGTTCGGCTCCCTGTCGGTTATCATTTATCTTCGGACGTGCGCGAACGGATGATGCGCCGGCGAATTTTTCCCATCAGGTGAACGCGCCGTTTCCGCAAAGTCAAGATGCCGGCGTGCAACGGCGTCTTCCTGGATCGGTACGCCGCGACGAGGCCGCCGTGTCACCGGCCGTGAAACACGACTTTGGACGGCCCTACGAAGCCGTGGCCCAGTTGCCGCATCTGTCCGTGTGACGGTGCACAGCCTGCCTCCGGCGCCTTGATCGTATTGGCTTTGGGGTGTTTAGATCGGCCCCGGATGCCGACCACCCGGAGATTCACATGAAGGTTCTCGCCGCGCTTTTTGCTCTCGTGTTCAGCGTATCGTCTGCTGCCGCCCAATCCTCCTGCACGAACATCGTCGACGGCAGCGACCCGGGCCGGATCTTCAATCTCGCGCGCGGCCACGGCTCGGCAGAGATCAGCACCGACAGCCGCGGCGACCCGAAAATCGACGGGCGCATGCATGGCGTCAAATACCAGATCTATTTCTATGGCTGCAAAAACGGTGAGCAGTGCAACTCGGTGCAGTTCCGCGCGGGCTTCACCCAGGACAACAAGCAGACCATCGAGCGCATGAACGAGTGGAACGTCGCGAAGCGGTTCGGCAAGGCGGCCATCGACAAGGATGGCGACGCGACGATCGAGCTGAACGTCAATCTGCGCGGCGGTGTGTGCAACGCGAATTTCGACGAAACGGTCGGCTGGTGGTCGACGGTGCTGCGCGAGTTCCTGCAGTGGATCAACTTCCGCACCTGATCCGTCAGGCGACGCTCAAGCGCGCATCCAGCGCGCGCTTGAGTTCCTGCTTCGCCGGCTCGGTAGCGGCGAGGATCTCGTCCATCTTGAGAAAATCCATCGACTCATAGTTCGACACCTGCGGACGGATGAAGATGTCCGGGGCGCGGCGCGCAAGCTTCTCGCGCGTCACGGCGGTGAAGAGCGCGTGCAACGCGCCGGTCCACAGGTCATCGGTCGAAAGCTGATCCGCCGTCGTGCCCTGTTCCGGGGCGCCGGTGACGTCGATGGCGACGGTGATGTCGGCCTTGTCCAGCAGGATATCGAACGGCGTCGGGTTGACGAAGCCGCCATCGATGAGCACGCGGCCGCCGATCTCGACCGGCCTCAGGATCGAGGGCAGCGATGCGCTCGCCGCGACGGCCGGGATCACGGGGCCTTCACTGAGCACCACCTCACTCATCGAATGAAAATCGACCGCGATGAGATGCAGCGGGATCGCAAGGCTCGCGAAGTCGGTGCGCACGCGCTCGGGCAGCAGCATGTCGAACAGGCTGACGCCGTCGACGACGGCGGGATGGCGCGGACTCCACAAGCTGGTGATGTATCCCGGCAGGCGTGTCGCCAGCCGATAGAAGACGGCGCTCCGGCTCGCCAGCAGTTCGGTGGCATACGCGCGAACTTCCGCCGCCGAGAGGCCGGCCGCGTAGCAGGCACCGATGATCGCACCGAATGATGTGCCGGCGATGACCGACGGTTTGATTCCGAGCTCATCGAAAGCTTCGATGATGGCGATATGGGCGAGGCCGCGTGCCGATCCGCCGCCAAGCGCGAGCGCGACGGTCGGCGCTTTAGGCACTCGCCGCGGAGGATGCGCCGCGTCGTCGTTCATGACTTGCCTTTCCGCGGCCGCAACGGCAACGACAGTGCGCGCTTCTTGCGGCCGGCGCGCGGCGGCTTCGGCACTTCTTCGGCTGGCGGCTGCTCGGGGAGCGCCGGGATCGTCTCTGCTGCCGGGAGGGTATGGCTGCCGAGCAAGCGTGCGAGCTTGCGCTTGAACTCCGTCTTGGCAGACTCGGCTGCGACGAAAATCTCGCTGAAGCGGTGAAATTCGAGAACATGGAATGCGTCGACGTCGACATCGATATAGATGTCGGGCTGGCTGCATCGCAGTTTCTCGCGCACAAGCGAGCGCTGGAGAATTTGTGAGCAGGTGACGATCGCCTCGACGGCGCTCGGGCCCATATCGCGGGGATCGGAGCGGGGCGCACCCGACACGTCGATGGCGACCGTGATATCGCCGCGCCCAAGCGCGATATCGAACGGCAGCGGATCGACCAGTCCGCCATCCATCAGCGCGCGGTTGTTGATGATCACGGGCTGGAAGATCACGGGAAGCGCGATGCTGGCCGCCACGGCCCGGCGCAGTTCTCCCTCACCGATGACCACCGAGTCCTGCGCATAGAAATCGGTCGCGACGACCTGGAGCGGTATCTGCAGATCCTCGAAACGGCGAGGAACGCGAGACGGGAGGATGTGCTCGAGCAGCACCTCTGGCTTCAACAGCGAGGAGCGCAGCGAGAACAGGCTGAACAGCTTCTGGACCGGGTCGGAGCGGGCGGCGATCAGGTTGCGCGCGAGGTCGAGCCGCTGGCTCAGGATCTCTTCGGTATGAGCGCGGATGAGAGCCGCCGACATGCCCGAGGCATAAGCGGCACCGTAGAGTGCGCCGATCGACGTGCCGGTGATGAAGGATGGCCGGATGCCGAGTTCGTCGAACGCTTCGAGGATCAACACGTGCGCGAGGCCGCGCGCACCGCCGCCGCCCAGGGCAAGCGCGATGGTCGGTGACTCACCTGTCGCGCGCGTCAGCGGCTGCGCGTTGGGGCTCGTGTTTGGGACAGCGCTCTTGCTCATGGCGTTTCCGCTCCTGTCCGCTCGTTGTCACCGCGGATCAGGCTGTTCCTCAGCTCGACAACAGGAACGGGACGAGATGAGAAAGCGTTGTGGCGGGCTGCTCCTCGGGGAGGAAATGGCCCGACTCGACGCCTGCCGCCTGGATGTGCGGGCACCATTCCTGCCACGCTTTGACTGGCGCGCTGATGGCACCTTGCCCGCGATCGACGCCCCACAGGGCCAGCATCGGACAGTCGATCTGGCGTCCAGCCGTGCGATCGGCGGCATCGAAGGTGACGTCGCACGTGGCACCGGCGCGGTAGTCTTCACAGCTCGCGTGGATCACCTCGGGTTTGGCGAATGCGGCGCGGTAGTGTGCGAGCGCGGCCGGATCGAAGGCGCTCAGATCCTGCGCTGCAGTCCATTGCGCGAGGAAGTAATCGAGGAAATAGGCCGGGTCGCGGCCGATCACGGTTTCGGGGAACGGGGCGGGTCGCGCGAGAAAACTCCAGTGGAAGCGGCCGATCATCGTCGTGCGGCTGGCGTCAGCCCAGGCGTCGAGCGTTGTCACGATGTCGAGGACGGCGAGGCGCGAGATGCTATCGGGATGGTCCAGGGCGAGGCGATAGCCGACGCGCGCGCCGCGGTCGTGGCTGACCACGGCGAACCGGTCGTGGCCGAGCACGCGCATCATGGCGACAAAATCCGCGGCCATCGCGCGCTTGGAATAGGCGAGGTGGGGGACATCGCCTTCGGCCGGCGTGGCGGGGCCGACACTGGCCCCGTAGCCACGTAGATCCGGAATGACCAGAGTGAAGTGTCGCGCAAGTTCAGGGGCGACCTTGTGCCAGCACGCATGGGTCTGCGGGTAGCCGTGCAGCAGCAGCAGCGGCGGGCCGTTGCCGCCTGTACGTGCGAAAATTTTGGCGCCCGGAACGTCGATGAAGCTGGATTCGAATCCGGGATAAAGGTCTGGCAGATCAGCCATCGGTCATGCCTCCTCTTCGCGCAGGAACGGCAAAGTCCGTTCAAGAAGTGCTGCGGGATTTTCTTCAGGGATGAAATGGCCGCTCTCGATTGCGCCGCCGTGGAGGCGGGGGCACCAGGGCCGCCAGACGTCCAGCGGATCGGGCAGTTCGGCGAGCGAGCCTTCTGTGCCCCAGAGGACCTGGACGGGGCACGGGATCTGCACACCCGCCTCGCGATCGGCGGTATCGAGGGCGAGATCGACGCGCTCGGACGAGCGGAAGTCCTCGCAGGTTGCGTGCACGCGGTCCGACTGGTGCAGCATGTCGATGTAATCGGCCATCGCCGCAGGATGGATCACGCCGGGCGATTTGGCGAGGGTGGCGCGGCGAAATCGGCTTTCGACCCAGTCGCCGGGGTTCTCGATGATCAGCCCTTCGGGCAAGGGCGCCGGCTGCGACAGAAAGCTGCCGTGGAGCAGGCCGAACTTGTAGCCTTCCCCTCGGAGTCGCCAGAAATCGGCGGTCGCGACGATGTCGAGCAGCACCAGCCGTTCGACACGTTCCGGGGCGTCGAGAGCCAAGCGGAAGGCGGCCAGCGCGCCGCGATCGTGTCCCATGATACGGAAGCGCTCGAACCCGAGCGCGGACATGAGGCCGGCGAGATCGAGCGCCATCGTGCGCTTGGAGTAGGCGCGGTGGTTGCCGTCGCTCGACGGGCAATCGCTGCGTCCATAGCCTCTGAGATCGGGAGCGATGACCGTGAAGTCGCGCGCGAGTGCAGGCGCCACGCGATGCCACATGGCGTGCGTCTCGGGGTAGCCGTGGAGCAGGAGGAGCGGCGGGCCGCGGCCGCCGATGCGCGAGAAGATCTCGACCCCGCGGCTCGGTGTGCGCTGTGCGCTGAAGCCCGGAAAGAGGTCGGCGAGCGCGCTCATTCGCTCTTCTTCCCGCTGCCTTCGCGGGCAATGGCCTGCCAGCCGATATCGCGCCGGCAAAAGCCGCCCGGCCAGTCGATCCGATCGATGGCCGCGTAGGCACGCGCCTGCGCCTCGGCAACGGTGCGGCCGCGCGCGGCGATATTGAGAACCCGCCCGCCATTGGCGAGCAGACGGTCACCATCCCTCACCGTGCCGGCATGGAAGATTTCGATGGTCTCACCCTGCCCGGCCGCGGCGAGGCCGCGGATCTCGCTCCCTTTCGCGTAGTCGCCGGGATAGCCGTTTGCCGCCATGACGACGACCAGGGCCGGATCATCGTGCCATCTGAGGTCGAAGCTCGCGAGGACGCCGTCCGCCGTCGCGAGCAGTGCCGCGAGCAGATCCGACTTGAGGCGCAGCATCAGCACCTGGCACTCGGGATCGCCGAAGCGGACGTTGTACTCGATGAGCTTGGGCCCGCTTGCCGTGACCATGATGCCAAGGAAGAGTACGCCCTTGAATGGCGTGCCGCGCGCGGCCATGCCCGCGACCGTCGGGTGGATGATCTCGTCCATGGTGCGGCGAACCATCTCGGGCGTCATGACAGGCGCGGGGGAGTAGGCACCCATGCCGCCGGTATTGGGGCCCGTGTCGCCGTCGCCGACGCGCTTGTGATCCTGCGCGGTGGCGAGGGGCAGCACCGTCCGGCCGTCGCAAAGCGCAAAGAAGCTGGCCTCCTCGCCCTCGAGGAACTCCTCGATGACGACCGTCGCGCCGGCGGCGACGAATGCACCCTCG
>CAZKZT010000118.1:0-10096 GCA_964557265.1 uncultured Hyphomicrobium sp. | reverse complement strand
GCCCTGAGTGCTTCTCGCTAAATACACCCCACCGAATGCCGGCGGCCTGCTACCCTGAAGTGAGCCCGGGGTTGAGCTTCTGATCGGGCAAGCTGATTTTGAAGGAAGCTCTCACGGGAAAATACCGGGCCCTTCCCGGACGCTGGCAGCGCCGGTCAAACGCTCATCGGCCACCATGCGGCAATGTCGCTGGGGCTATGCCGCGCGGTGAGGATCACTCCAACTTGAATGAGCCGGTGAGTGCTTCGGTCATCAGCAGCAAGCAAACCTGATGCCGTGAGTGAAAACTCAGAAACTGAGCTACCAGCATAGGATGGGTTCACCGGACGCTCGCGAAAGAATATTTTCCTATTTATGTGGCCAAGGCCACAGGCGTGAGATATCATATTATAGAGTGTGGTGACGAAGGGCTCGTTCCGGCGTTTATGCGCCTGCGTTGCCTTGCGGCAGGAAGCTGCGGGCAAAAATTTCCATTGCCGATCAGCCCCGCGGATTTGCGGGGCAATGCAAATAGTGTCGGAAGGGAAGAACGTAGCATGCGACGCAGGCTTAATTGGGCTGTGGGTTCGGCAGCCATAGCGATCACCTTGATGGGAGCCGCTCCCGCTTACGCGGCGCGAGCCGTACTGATCGAGAGTGCCACCGTGCATTCTGGGCCGGGATCGAACTATCGGTCGATCGGGCGCGTGCGCAGTGGAGATCGCGTGACGGTCAACCGGTGCGCCAGCTCTCGTCGTTGGTGTCATATTTCGTCGCCGCGGACGCGCAACGGTTGGGTCCGTTCACGATCGCTCGAAAACATTCGCGGTGGCCGCCCTGGCGGCTCAAGTGGAATCTGCTTCTTCGGTGCTCGCGGTGAGATCTGTTTGAACCGTTAGGCGCATCCTCCGCAGCTTCGTGCCTTGGATCTGCGCATCCGCAGAAATCCACGGGTCGAGCGGCGGATCGAGCGCCACGCCAATGGGCGCGCCTCTAGATCGCGCTGCCGTGCGAAAAATAGACGTTAGTCGGTATTTGCATTCAAATCTTAGCAGACTGTCAATCAGGACACATCTCTGCTCAGGAGCCAAGGAAACAGATAGGTGCGCGCGATCGCGCGCTGTGCTCCTCACCATGGTCTGGAGAGTTGGCGGGGTGTTTCGGCATGAAGCTCAGTTCAGGATCGACGGCTGCTCATAGTTTCAAGGCGCGCCGATCATGGGGAGTTGACGTGGTGGAATGGAGACCGGCAATGAAGATGTTTTTGGGAAGAGTCTATTTGCCTGCGATGCTTATCGCGGCTGCTTCAGCCTATACGCCTGTGAAGGCTCAAAGTGGGCCTAGCGAAAGTCCAGGTATACTTTTCCAGAATGTGCGCATCTTTGATGGGAGCGGTAGCGCGCTCTCCGGCCCCTCGAATGTGCTCGTGAGGGGGAACGTCATCGAGCGCATTTCTGCTGCCGAGCGCACATCGCGAAGAAGCGCCCGCCAGGAGACGGCTGGCGTTACGGTCATCGACGGGAATGGCAGGACGCTGATGCCGGGGCTGATCGATGCCCACTGGCACGCGATGCTCATACGTCCTCAGCCCGCAGAAGCGATTGTCGGCGATGTCGGCTTCAACAATCTTGTCGCTGCTGCGGAGGCCCACGATACGCTCATGCGCGGCTTCACGTCGGTTCGCGATATGGGGGGGCCGGTATGGGGTCTCAAGCAAGCCATCGACCAGGGTATCGCCACCGGCCCGCGCATCTATCCGTCCGGCGCGATGATCACCATTACAAGTGGTCACGGTGACTTCCGGCAACAATCCGAGCTTCCTCGCAGGCCTGGTATTCTGTCGCGTATGGAGGCGATCGGCGGCAGCATGATTGCCGACAGTCCGGACGAAGTGCGGATGCGTGCTCGAGAACAGCTCATGCACGGAGCCACCCAGATCAAGCTGACCGCAGGTGGCGGCGTTTCCTCTCCATTCAGCCCGATCGATGCGTCGACATTCACCGAGGCCGAGCTGCGCGCTGCGGTCGAAGCGGCGGAGAACTGGGGCACTTATGTCAGCGCCCATGCGTTCACGAGCGCTGCCATTCGCAGGTCCGTCGATGCCGGCGTAAAGGTGATCGAGCACGCGCTCCTGATGGATGAGCCGACTGCAAAACTCATCGCGGAAAAGGGCCTCTGGCTGAGCTTGCAGCCTTTGCCCGATGGACTGCGGACCGGGTTCCCGGTTGGATCGATCCAGCGCAAGAAGGCGGAACTCGTCTGGCCCGGTATTGCGCGCGCCTATGAGCTGGCGAAGAAGTACAAGATCAAGGTCGCCTGGGGCACTGACATCCTCTTTTCGCAGGCATTGGCCCAGCAGCAAGGTGCAATTCTGGCTTCGCTCACCCGTTGGTATACGCCTTCCGAGGCCCTCGCCATGGCGACTGGAGAGAATGCGCAGCTTCTCGCGCTTTCCGGAGAACGCAATCCTTATCCCGGCAAGCTCGGCGTTGTCGAGGAAGGGGCGCTGGCAGACCTGTTGCTGGTCGACGGCGATCCAGTGGCGGACATCCAGCTTATTGCCAACCCCGCCAAGAACTTTGTCGTCATCATGAAGGACGGCAAGATATTCAAGAATACACTGACGAACTGACTTCGCACTGAGCGGATCGGCCGGATAGCACGTCGGCCGGCCAATCCGCATCCGGTACCTCGTCTACAGTTCGTGACGTGCCGATATGGATCCGCGCGTTGCGCCGCGATCGACCTCCGATACGCGCGCACAGACCCGAGAGGTGTGCAATATGACGGCAAGTACCGCTACAACACTCACGGCAGGCGATCGCGGAGCGCTAAAGATTTCAGCGTGGTTGGCGATCGTATTGGGCGTCGTCGCAATCCTCAGCCCGTTCTATGCGGGCATCGCCGCGACGCTTCTTCTGGGCAGCTACTTTCTCGTCGGAGGAATAATCGAAGGGATCGTGGCATTTCGCGCCGCGAGCTGGCTCGGAACAATAGGCCTGATTGCGCTCGCCGTGGTCAGCGTCGTCGCGGGGCTCTTCATTCTTCTCAATCCACTCGCTGGGCTGGTGACTCTTACCGTGGTCAGTATTGCATCCATCTTCGTCGTAGGCCTGGCCAAGATATTCTGGAGCTTGCGCGTGACGCGAGGACGAGGGGTGCTCGCCCTGAGCGGCGTGCTATCGGTTCTTATTGCCATTCTGCTGTACGCCAACTTCCCCTCGACCGCAGCTTGGACGTTCGGCCTTCTTGTCGGCATAAATCTTCTGACGGAGGGCGCGCTGATGCTGGGGTTCTTGAAGAGCGACGCTTGACTGACATCGCCAATTCCCGAGCCGGGCGTCGAGCGCGAGTGTTGATTGTGCGGTTGGCTGCAGACGCGTCACAGTTTGCAAATGCAAGCCTGGTCGTGATCTCCGCCGGCATTGCACTTTCTACTCGCGCGGGATCGCCACGATCCGCACGTCCGAAAACCTGTTCTTCTGTATCATCCGTCTCCTTCTCGGGCCGGCCTCTCGATCAGGGCCTGTCTCCACGATGAGCGAGGCCGATTGTCAACCTGGAAGCCGCACCCATGCCTCTCGTCAAAGTGAGCGGAATTCTGGTGTTCGTGGCAATTGCGTGCCGCGTTGGCCTCTGATCCTCCCGCCAGACGGCAATGCGGATGATCCCTCGATGCCCACGATGGTGACAGCGTGAGGCTGGCTGCTCCTACGGAATGGCGCGCGGCAGATCGGGCGCATGCGGGTATGATACTGCTTGCCGAGGCACCAGGGGCGGAAGCTGCACATGCGATTGATCATAGATCCTCGAAACGGCGACCTCGAAGACGATGTGTCGAGCACCAAGAGACATTCGCTTCTGTCTTTGGCTGGAAGTCTGTTGGTCGAGGTCAGTTTCGCGAAGCTTCTAGCCGCGTGGCTCATGCTGATTGTGCTTCCCGGCGCGTTGCTTGGTCTCGCGCCGCTGATCGCATCGGCCTGGCTATCAGCGATTGTCGACAAAGCTGTCGCTCTTGCGGGAGTCGGTTCAGTTCTGACGCTCGCTGTCATCCTTGCCGTGAGCTGGCTCGGCATTCGGCCCCTCTTCAGAATTCTCGAGCGCAGTTTCTGGTCACTGACCGCGCTCGTCGTGCAACCGGTGTATGCACTCGCGCGGGAGAGCATTCGGCATGTAGCTGAGCGATTCTTGCGTTCGGGCGCGAGCGATGCGCAACGGGAACGCGTCCGCGCTTTGGGGGCAGCTGTAGCGGGCCTCTTTGTTTTTGTCGCCGCCGCCGCGTTCGCGAGCGGCATTTGGGGCTACACGCAATGGTCGGCATCATTTGCCGATCTCATCGCGCCGCAGGCGCTCGTGCTTCCTGCGCTGGCCAACATGGCTCTCATTTTCACCGGCTATCTAGGCGTGGGCTCGCTCTTTTGGGGGCTGGCCGACGCGACGATGCCGCAGCCGCGCAGCGCGCCTGCGGCCGAGTGCGGCGCGAACGGCACCCCCCGTTGGCGCGTTGTTCATCTGTCCGACATCCATATGGTTGGAGAGCGCTTCGGCCACCGCATCGAATGCGGACGCGATGGCCCGAGCGGGAATGGTCGTTTCGACGATGCTCTCGCGCAGTTGGCGACCATCCACGAGGACGATCCGCTCGATTACATCATCATCACAGGGGATCTGACGGACGCGGGCCGGGCTTCGGAGTGGGTCGAGTTTCTATCCGTCATGGCGCGCCACCCCAAGCTGCTGGAGCGCACACTCGTCATTCCAGGCAATCACGATCTCAATGTCGTCGATCGCGCGAATCCTGCGCGCTTGGAGCTGCCGATAAGTCCAGGAAAACGTCTCCGGCAGATGAGAACCTTGTCGGCCATATGCGGCGTGCAAGGTCACCGGGTGCATGTGGTGGATCCGGAGACGCATAAAATAGGGCCGCTATTGGAAGCCGCACTGGAGCCGCATCAGAATGCGATCAAAACCTTCGCAGATGGCGGGGGGCTGGGTTTGTCGTGGCGCCTAGGCCGGATTTGGTCGGATGCGTTTCCCCTCGTTGTCCCGCCATCGACGGACGCCGGCCTCGGGGTGATCCTGCTGAACTCCAACGCCGAGGCGAATTTCTCATTTACGAATGCCCTCGGCCTCGTGCCATTCGAGGATATGCGCGCGGTGCTCTCTCTCCTTCGCGCGCACCCCAAGGCGCATTGGATCATCGCGCTGCATCATCATCTCGTCGAGTATCCCATGCCGGCGGAGGCGCTATCCGAGCGGATCGGGACCGCACTCATCAACGGCAGCTGGCTGGTGCGAGAGCTAAAGCCTTTTGCGAAGCGGATCACAATCCTGCACGGCCATCGTCATATCGATTGGCTCGGCGCGTGCGGTGATCTGCGGGTCATCTCGGCACCATCGCCTGTGATGCCGACGAAGGGCATCGCCAACGGCAGCTTCTACATTCACACGTTCGCTGCCACCGCGGACGGCTTGCTCCTTTCATCGTCCACCCCGATCACTTCGCGTGATCAGGCGGCAAGCTCTGGGCCATAGCCTTGCCGGGTGCGCCGTCGTGTTGGGCGTTGCCGAGTAGATCAGCAATCCACTGGCTCGACGGGTGCAGCGCGCAGAATGTGAGCGCGACGATGGATATGGGTACGCCGATGAAGGCGCCGAACGGCCCCCAAAGGCTGGCCCAAAGAAAGACGGACAACAAGATGAGCGACGGCGAGATCGACAAGGCGGATCCGGCCACACGAGGCTCGATGTAGCTTCCCACGACGAACTGCACGAGATTGAGACCGAGGAAAAGCCCGAGCACCGGATACCAGGTCTCGAACTGTGCCGACGCGAAGAGCGTGGGGAAGGTGGTCGCGAAGAACGGCCCTATAAACGGGATGTAGTTGAGAACGAAGGCTATCACGCCCCATTCAGCCGCGAACTGGAGTCCGATGGCTTTTGCAAAGCCCCAGACGAGGAGACCTGTGGCCAGGCTCATTTGAGTTCGAACGAGCATGTAGCGCCGGAGTTTGAGTGCGGCTTGCTGCGTCCCTTCCACGAGCAGCCGGCCGAGCTGTTCATTGCGGAGATTGTGGGCGCGGCGCTCGAAGTCCCGCACTTCGAGAAGCAGCAAGACGACGTAGACGAATACGATGAGCCAGAAGCTCAACGTTGCATTGAGGCGACCGGTGACGCCTTGCAGGGTGCGCAGGAGCCAGCTTGCATTGAAGTGCTCAGCCCAGATGCCAGCAATGGCAATGCCGTGTCCCTCCAGCCATTCAGTCATTTGAGTATACACACTCTGGAAGCGTCCGGCCTCGGCGACGATCCAGCGTGTCACGCGACCGAAGGCCCAGGCAGCCAACGATCCAAAAGCCGCGAAGCTCGCAACGATCACGATGACGCTGACGATGAGCGCCAGATAGCGCGGAAGATAGGATTCACCCCACGCCTGGACCGGCCAAATGAGCGCAACGATGAGAAGCGCCGCGGCGAGAGGGGCAACGACGGTCTGCGCCGCGCTGGCGGCGGCAAGTCCGATCAGGACGGCGATGAGAGGCAAAGCAGCGCTGGAATAGCCTCGGGGCATTGCAGGTTGTCCCTCTCGCCTAGAGCCTGATCGGTCGAGATGGAAGCGGGCGAGCTTCCATCGAGAGCGTGAATCAGACTCTAAATCAAATACATGGAGCGCGCTCGCGCGACCGCGCCAATTCCACCAAAGTCTGACAGGCTCTAAGCTGGGCTGAAGCGCTTCTGAAATATTCTCATGGAAGGTACGCCGCGCCTTGTCAGCTGCTTCTTCCCGCCGCCGCGGCGCAAAGATGCCAAGCCCGCCTTGGCTCGGCGAGACGGCGCCTCTGCGTCAATGCGCTTCTGCCGCAATCACATAGTCATGTCCGTGGGGCAAGCCGCCTTGCCGGGCGCAGAGTTCGTCTGCCTTGCTGCGCAACAGCATGGCCTGGGCGGCAAGCGCTTTTGCGAGATCTCGATCGGCCATTGGCTCGATGAGCAATTCGACATCCCTGAGCTGGCGATCAACCCAACGCATGTCATAGATGTTGGGAAAGCGTCTGGCAAAGACGACGCGAAGGCCAACCCGTGCAAGCTGTTCGAGCACCCATTCGGCAGGGAATTCCCTATAAGGCGTTACCCCCGCCAACAAGGCGCAGCCGTCACGGAAGCGGCCGATCTTCTGCACCATATCCGCGCCGTCGCTGTCAGCCGGGCCCGTCACATAGGGATCAATGCCGATCACATAGATCCTACCGCGCACCATAGGGCGCAAACGGGAGAACAGGCTGCCCTGGAAATACGGGGCGTAGCCTTCGATCGCACCGAGCAGATACTCGGCGAGCACAGTGTCGAACTGTTCGCCCTCGAGCAGGCGCTCATCGCGCCAATTCCCCTGGACCAACCGGTCCTGTGGACGCATGGCCGCCGCTACGGCATCGCGCGTTGCGGCGAGGTGATCGGCATCAGCACTCACGGCTGTCCATGAGGCCGACGAGAGCCCGCTCATCCACCGAGCCGATTGAATGCCAGTGCCGGCGTCGAGAACGGAACCCCAGGGGGAGCCTCCTTGGAGGTGTTCGACGACGTCGAAGTGCGTAAGCCGCTTCGGTGTGGCAGCGGGAGCCATGATGCACACCCTTTGAGGTGACCGGAGGCGGCAATGAAAAAGCACCATCGATGCGAGCCGCGCTTGCGCACCCAATCGCATCTCATGGCTGTCTCTGCAAGGTGATTGACGGCATCTCTCGATGGCCTGCGCGCAGGCGCGTTGTGATCCATCGGGCGGCGCGATTTTGGAATTAGTATAACAACAGAAAACATTGATTATTGTGGCATTTTTGTCGAGGCAACGCGTGAAGTGATCGAGCGGCGAGGTTCAATCTTGACCAAAAAAGTATACTTCATAGAAGTTCATCCAGAGAGTGCTTCTCAAGCATCGTTGCCAGCCGGAGAATCGGACGCGCAACGCCTCGGAGCACTGAGCGGACGCCAGCCAGCGCGGAAGTGACAATCCGGCCAGCCAGCCAGTCAATTGGCAGCGGAGATCGGATCGGATATGCGATTGGATAATGGGGGATCTACACGTTTCTGTGCTCAGGCTGTGCGGCGCGCGTCATGCGCTGAACGCGCACTTCTGGGTGCTGGTATGTTGCTTGCGGGGGTGGCCTGGAATGCGCCCGCTTTTGCGCAAACCACCCTGCCTCCGCTGAGCGTCCAAGCGAAAAAGGCAAAGGCCAAGTCGGCCAAGAGGGCAGCGCCGCGCGCGCCACAGAGTCCCGCTCAGGCGGCTCCTGCTGCGCCCGCAAGTGAGCCGCCGCCAGTGGCTGCGCAGGATGTCCCCTTCACGATCCCCGGGAGCGCAAGTACCGCGACGCGCAGCGATCTCGATACGTTCGGCCAGATCGGAACCGACAATATTCTGCGTTCGATGCCCGGCGTATTCACACGAGATAGCGCCAGCAATGACGGTGTCGCGGTGAATATCAGAGGTTTTGAAGGTGCCGGTCGCGTCAATATGATGATCGACGGCGTGCGCCAGAACTTCAGGTTCACGGGCCATGAGGCCGGGGGCTTCGCCTATATCGACCCGAGTCTGCTTGCTGGCGTCGACGTGACGTCTGGTGCGGTCTCGACGCGCGGTGGTGCGGGCGCGCTCGCCGGCATGGCGAACTTCCGCACGCTCGATGTCGGCGACATCATCAAGCCGGGGCAGAGCACGGGCATCCTCACGACCACGACCTGGGGCAGCAATGGTGTCGGCTGGTCGGGGATGGCCGCTGCCGGCGCACGGACGGACTCAGTGGGCATCGCTGGCGCGATCAGCACGCGCGATCAAGGTGCTTACAAGAATGGTGATGGAGTCACGGTTCCAAACACCGATAGGGAACTGCTCTCCGGGCTTTTCAAGCTCGAGATCAAGCCATCTGCCGAGCATTTCCTGAAATTCGGCGGTGTGTTCTATGATGGTGACTTCACTGCGAACTCGTACTTCCAGAATTTGCAGTCCAATACGTTCTCGATGAACTACACTTATCGGCCGACGGATAACCCCTGGGTCGATTTCCGGTTCAATGCCTACAAGAACGACGTCGTTACGAGATATCTGAGTGCGGGCAGCGCACTGGGCCGTGTCATCGATGTTCAGGGACATGGCCTTGACCTTTCGAATACCTCACGGTTCATGGTCGGCGGTATCAAGTTCGTTTCTGAGTATGGCTTCGAGTATTTCGGTGACGACTTCGATGTCATCAACAGCACGGCTGCACCCGGCTATGGCGTCAATCCATCAGGCAAGAGTTCGGTTGCCAGCCTGTTCCAGCAAACCAAAGCCTCCTACGGTATTGCAGACCTGACGCTCGGCCTCCGGTACGACATGTTCAAGCTGAGCGGCTCGGGCTCCGTTGCGGCTGGCAATCCTGTAGGACTCCCGGCTGGACCCTACAACGTCTCGCGAGAAGATGAGCGTCTCAATCCGAAAGTTACATTCGCGCTGAACCCAACGCCGTGGTTCCAGCCGTATGTCACCTACTCGGAGAGCATGCGCTATCCGACCGTCAACGAATCCTTCACCGGCGGTGCACATCCGGATACTGGCGGCCCGCCGCAGAGCTACTTCCCGAATCCATTCCTTGAGCCTGAAATCGCAAAGGGGTGGGAATTCGGCTTCAACATCGTGAAGAATGGCCTCTTCACCCGTAACGACAGGTTCCGCTTCAAGGCCGCGTACTACACGTTGGATGTCGAGAACTACATCACGGCGTTCTTTACGCCTTCCTTTATGATCTACTACGACAATCACGCTGGTACGAGCGACGTGCAGGGTGTCGAGCTGCAGGGCACATACGATGCAGGCTTCTTCTTTGCGGGCCTGAGCTACACGTACACCGACTCAAGTTTGCCGCCGCAGATCAATGGTTTCGGTGCCGCCGCCTACTTGCCCGATCATGTTGGGACGATAAGCGCCGGCTTCAGGTTCCTCGACCAGAAGCTCACGGTCGGTGCGCGAGCAACATTCGTTTCGGAAGCAGAAGTCGGTGCCATTAATGGTGGTGTGCCGACGCCGAGCTACGAGTTGCTGGATCTGTTCACCAGTTACAAGTTCGACAACGGCCTGCAGCTTGGC
>CAZKZT010000117.1:0-10182 GCA_964557265.1 uncultured Hyphomicrobium sp. | reverse complement strand
CGGTCGCCGACGGCTTCGCCTACCGGCGCCGCGGAACTGCCTCGCGGTCACAATCTCAGGCACGGCCTTCGGCCGCTACCGATCTAGGTGCTCGAAGAGCGCCTTGACGGACGCGACCGGGTAAGTGGCCGCGCCGGCGCCAGTAGCCGAAGGCGTTGGCGACCGGCGCCCACCAATCACTCAGCGTCCAGCGTGCCTGTCTTGAACACGATGCCCGCTGCTGCAGCGCCGATCAGCGGAGCAACGATGAACAGCCAGAGTTGCGACAGCGCTCCGCCGCCCGCGAACAGCGCCGGGCCGAGGCTGCGCGCCGGATTGACCGAGACGCCCGTCACCTGGATGCCGACGATGTGGATGACGACCAGCATGAGACCGATCGCGAGACCGGCCATGGCACTCGGCGCGCCCTTGCCGGTGGAGCCGAGGATCACGGTGACGAACAGGAACGTCGCGACGACTTCGAAGATGAACGCCGCGCCGAGACCGTAACCGCCGAGGTAGGCCGGCCCCCAGCCATTCTGCCCGAGGCCCGACTTGGCCACGTCGTAGCCCGAAAGCTTGCCGGTCGCGATCAGGTAGAGAACGAAGGCGCCGGCGATCGCGCCAAGGCACTGGGCGATCACGTACTGGATGAAATCGCTGGTGCTCATGCGGCCGGCGATCAGCGCGCCGAGGCTGACGGCCGGATTGATGTGGCAGCCCGAAACCGGGCCGATGCCATAGGCCATGCCGATCAAGGCGAGGCCGAATGCAAACGCGATGCCGAGGACGCCGACAACGCTGCCAGCGATGACTGCTGCTCCGCAGCCGAGGAAGACGAGCGTAAACGTGCCGATGAATTCTGCGACGGCCTTGTTCATGGTGCGCCCCTATATGAGTTGTGCGGCGGGTCGATAACACATCGT
This sequence comes from uncultured Hyphomicrobium sp., assembly GCA_964557265.1. Classification (GTDB taxonomy): domain Bacteria; phylum Pseudomonadota; class Alphaproteobacteria; order Rhizobiales; family Hyphomicrobiaceae. Next base: position 9,277 of record CAZKZT010000117.1, on the reverse strand, counting down.
GCAGAGTCGATTTCGCGCCATTAGGACACAACTGTTATGCCGGGCACGGACAGGAGGCGGCGCGCATCCCGATCGAGCCTCCGAAACGCCACGCTAGCCGCTGTTGGCCGGAGCTTCGATGTGCCAGAGGTCGGCGTGGAATCGCAGCGCAATGGCCAGCACGAGCGCGATGCCCGTCAGCGCGTAGACGGATACGGTCGCGGCGAAGCCGATCTGTCCGATCATCCAGCCCGCCGCCAGCAACCCGAGCGGCAGGGTGTAGATGGCGAGGATCCGCACCCCCATCACCCGGCCGGCAAGCTCCGGCGCCGTCGTGCGCAGAATGAGCACCACCATCGAGATCATGCACAAGCTCTGCGCGAGCCCGGCGCAAAGCAGGAACAGCACGCCGACGACGATATTGGTCATGTGCCCGAACACGAACAGCATCATGTACCAGACAACGGCCGAGCCGAGCATCAGGCGGGCCAGCGGCCATTCGCGACCCCGGGTCGAGAACAGGATGGAACCGATCAGCGCGCCAGCAGCGAAGCTCGCAACGAGATAGGACAGTCCGCGCTCATCGACCTGATAAATCTCGCGCGCCGCATACGGCATCAGGCCGTTCGTCAGCGGGAACGCCGTGAGATTGACGAGCACCGCCAGCCAGATCGCGGCGCGGAGCACCGGCTGGCCGCGCACGAACGCAATGCCGTCGCGGAACTCGCGCCAGAACGAAAGCCGCGCCACGATGGGTTTCGCCGCCACGGCGTCCTGCTCCGCTGCCCGCGGCGCCGCCCGACCGGCAGCGACGGTCAACAGCGCGCCGGTCGCGTAGAGCATAACGATCAAGACGTAGGCCGGCCCCATGCCGAGCGCGGCGAATAGGCCCGCGCCGACCAGAGCGCCGGCGATGCGGGCCGTATCCATCGTGGTACGCTCGAGCGCCATCGCCGACATCAGCAGCTCGCGCGGGAGAATACCCGCCATGAAGGCGCTGCGGATCGCGAGATCGGATGGCCTGACGAGGCCGTTCAGGATCGCAAGACCGAGCACGATCGTCGGCGTAAGCTGGCCCGTGGCCACCAATGCGAGCAGCGTCGCGGCCAGCGCCCCATACCACGTGCGCATCAGCACCAGCGTGTTGCAGTGCCCGATCCGGTCGGCGACGACGCCGAGCATCGGCGCGACCAGCGTTCCGAAATAGAAGGAAGCCCCGAACACCGTCAGCGCGACGACCGACCCCGTCTCGACCAGCACGTACCAGCCGAGGATCAGCACCTCCATTTCGAGCGCCCAGACCGTGATCAGCGCGGCCGGCCACTGGAAACGAAAGCTCTTAACTTGGAACGGGGCCAGCCAAGGGGCATGCATCTCGAAATTCCGATGCCCGCGATGTCACAGGCTGAGCTGAGGAACGAGGTGTGAGCGCGCAAACAACGCAAAATGCCGCCTTAATCGGCAGGAATCGCGATTTTGCGCCTGATAAACTAGCAGTAGAGGCGCCCAGCCAGAACCCGGTCGGTGTGCACTGCAGGATTGCGGCGCGGGTCGCCATCGTCCGCTCTAAGCGGACAACGCCGCGAGTTGACTATGACAACGGCCTGCCCCACTGCCCGCAGGCAAGCGGCACAGGAAAGCATCATGACCGCCGGGATCGACGAAGCGCGCCGCGAGACTGCCAATCCAAAAACAGCACCTCTGCCAACCTTCGCCGAAGCGCTCGCGGTGTGGGCGCGCATCGGCCTCATCTCGTTCGGCGGGCCGGCGGGTCAGATTGCACTCCTCCACCGCATGGTCGTCGATGAACGCCGCTGGATCGACGAGCGGCTGTTCCTGCAGGCGCTCAACTTCTGCATGCTGCTGCCCGGCCCGGAAGCGATGCAGCTCGCAACCTATGTCGGCTGGCGGCTCCATGGCGTGCGGGGCGGGCTCGCGGCGGGGCTGCTGTTCGTCCTGCCTGGTGCGATGCTCATCCTGCTGCTGTCGGCGCTCTATGCGGCGTTCGGCAACCTGCCGTTGGCGGCGGCACTGCTGGTCGGCGTCAAGGCCGCGGTGCTCGCGATCGTGATCGAGGCGCTGGCGCGGATCTCGCGGCGTGCGCTCGCGACGACCGCGCACTGGTGGCTGGCGGCACTCGCCTTCATCGCGATCTTCTTTTTCGCGGTGCCGTTTCCGCTGATCGTGCTCGCGGCGGCGCTCTATGGCTTTGCGATGGGTGGCGGCGGCGCGGCTGAACCCGCAGCACGCACAGCTCCCATATCGATCACGGCGACGGTGCGCACGGTCGCGATCTGGACCGCAGCGTGGGCACTGCCGCTGCTCGTCCTCGCCGCGCTGCTCGGCGGCGATCACATCGTCCCGCAATTGAGCTGGCTGTTCTCGAAGCTCGCCATGGTGTCGTTCGGCGGCGCCTACGCCGTGCTCGCCTATCTCGCGCAGGACGCCGTCCACCAGTTCGGCTGGGTGACCGCGGGCGAAATGGTCGACGCGCTCGGCCTCGCCGAGACGACGCCGGGGCCGCTCATTCTCGTCACCGAGTTCGTCGGCTTCCTTGCCGCGCACCGCCACGGCGGCGGCAATCCTTGGGTGATGGGCACGCTCGGCGCACTGGTCACGGTGTGGGCGACGTTCGCGCCGTGCTTCCTATGGATCTTCGCCGGCGCACCCTACATCGAGCGCATCAACGCCGAGCCACGCCTGCGCGCCGCGCTCACCGCCGTCACCGCTGCGGTCGTCGGCGTCATTCTCAACCTGACCGTATGGTTCGCGCTGAACGTGCTGTTCGCGAAGGCGGACGCCGTGTGGTTCGGGCCGCTGCGGCTCTACGTGCCCAATTTGACCACGTGGAACCCGGTCGCCGCGATGCTGGCGCTGGCGGCAGCGCTGTTGCTGTTCCGCCTGCGCCAGGGCGTCATGACGACGCTCGCAGTCTGCGGCGCGCTCGGCGTCGCCTGGCACCTGCTGACGTAAGCCGTTACGCGGGCACCATCGCCTTCAACCGATCGACCGCCGCATCAGGCGCCGTCAGCACCGGCACGGACACTGCTGCCGACACCTTCGCCAGCGCCCGCGACGTCGAGAAGTGCGCGAGCATGATCGCATCGCAGTCGGCGAGTTCGCGCGCACGCGCGGCGACGAGCGTGTTGTGCGTCTCGGCGTCCCCCTTGCGCAGCGCATCCATCGCCCCCTCGACGACAATCGTGCGCAGCGTCGCATCGGCGCCGGTCCCGCGGACGAACTCGTCGAACTCCTCGGTCATCGTCACGACCGACGGCCCGAACGTCGCCAGCATGCCGAGCTTCTTGCCTTTCGTCAGCGCCTCGCGGAACATCGCCTCGTTCGGCTTGAGCACCGGCATCGGCAGCTCGCCCGCCATGCGCGCGATCGCCGGGCCGAACGCGGAGCACGTGACGAGGATCGCATCGGCGCCGATGCGCTGCGCGTAGCCGCCAAGCTCGACGAAGCGCGCGAACATGCGCGGCGGTAGCTCCGGATCCTTGGCGCGATCGATCGACAGCGCGTCATCGAGCAGATTGACGGCCTCGGCTTCCGGCCAACGCGCTGCGAACGAACGCTGGATCGGTTCCATTGCGACCGGCGTGCCGTGCAGGAGGACGATGCGGGGCTTCTTCGACATGATGGAATTCCTGGACGATCAGTTCGAGGCGAGACGCGAGACAAGGCCACCGTCGGCGTAGGCTTTCGCAGCCGCCGGGGACGTCAGCGCGGCGAGGAAGGCGGCCGCACCTTCCGGATTGGTGGCATCGGCGAAGATTCCGGCATCAAACTGCGTGACCGTCTGAACTTCCGGCGGGAACGGCCCGACGATGTCGACACCCGATACCGTCATCAGCTCGCTCACCTGCTGGACCGCAAGCTCAGCTTCGCCGCTCACGACCTTCTCTGCGGTGAAACCCATCGGGATGACGACGGCGCGTGCGTTGACCGCTTCCGCGATGCCGAGCCGCTCGATCAGGCCCGCGAAGTAGATGCCGCTCGCACCGGCGCGCGAGTACGCGACGCCGTTTGCTTTCACCAGCGCCTGCTTGAACGCCTCCAGCGACGAGATATCGGGCCGCGGCGCGCCTGCCTTCACACCGACGCCGAGAATGGAATCGGCCAGCACCACATGCGTCTCCGGCCGCACGATACGTGCCTCGACGAGCTTGACGATCGAGGCATCGACACCCGTGATCAGATCGGCCCGATCGCCCGCCTCGATCGACTTCATGATCGCCGCCGTCGGCCGCCAGTCGATGTCGAGCGTGTAGCCGCTCTCGGCCTCGAACTTCGGCTTGATCCAGCGGTTGATCGCTACTTCCACGGCAAGCCCGGCCATCACGCGGACCGTCTTGTTGTTCTTGTCGTTCGTCACGTCCTGGTCCTTCGTTCTTACTCGGCGTCGGGCATCACATAGTTGAGCGGCAGGCGGCCGCCGTCGGCGAACACCGTCGTGCCGGTGACGTAGCTCGCCTGGTCGCTCGCGAGCCACGCAACGATCGCCGCGACTTCCTCCGGCTGTCCGATGCGGCCCATCGGCGTGCGCGACAGCACCTTCTTGCGGAACGCCTCGTCCTTGACGACGCCAGCGAGCAGCGGTGTCTGGATCGTACCGGGCCCGACCGCATTGACGCGGATGCCCTTCGGCGCCAGAGCGATCGCCATCGCCTTGGTGAGCTGTGACAGACCGCCCTTCGAGATCGAGTAGGCGACATGATCCGGCAGCGCGAACACGGAATTGACCGAGCTCATGTTGACGATCGCGCCTGCGCCACCGTCGGCGCGCGCGCCCTGCTTCACCATTTGTCGCGCGACGGCCTGCCCCGCGAGAAACGCCCCCTTGAGGTTGATCCGCAGGATGCGGTCGTACTCGTCCTCCGACAGGTCGAGGAACGGCACGTCGTCGACCACGCCCGCATTGTTGACCAGCACGTCGATGCGGCCGTGCAGCTCGAGCGCCTTGGCGACGAGATTGTGCACGTCGAGCTTTTCCGACACGTCGCAGTCGACGAAATCGGCAGTGCCGCCGGCCTTGGCGATTTCCGCCGCGACCGCCTTGCCCGCGGTATCATTCACATCGGACACGATGACCTTGGCGCCTTCCTCGGCGAGCCGCACCGCGCACGCCCGGCCGATCCCCTGTCCGGCGCCGGTGACGATCGCAATCCTGTCCTTCAACAGCATGGTTCGATTCCTTGTGCTTCCTTCTAGGCCGTCCCGCGCCGGACCGCATCGACGACGGCGATCGCCGCCATGTTGAGCAGTCCGCGCACCGTGATCGACGGCGTGACGATGTGAACGGAGCGCGCCCCGCCGAGCAGGATCGGCCCGATCGCGACGCTGCCCGAGACCACCTTCAGCAGGTTGAACGCGATGTTCGCGGCATCGAGGCTCGGCATCACCAACAGGTTCGCCTCACCCTTGAGCGCCGAGTTCGGGAAGATCTCCTCGCGAATGAACGACGACAGCGCCGCATCGGCGTGCATCTCACCCTCGACCTCGAGATCGGGCGCCCACTCGCGCAACAGCTCCAGCACTTCGCGCATCTTGCGCGCCGATGCCGTGTTCTCGGTGCCGAAGTTCGAGTGTGACAGCAGCGCCACCTTCGGCTCGATGCCGAACCGGCGCACCTCATCCGCCGCGAGCATCGTGCTCTCGGCGAGCTGAGCGGGCGAGGGGTCATAGTTGACGTAGGTGTCGGTCATGAACAGCGGACCCGACGGCAGGATCATCGCCGACAACGTCGAGAAGCCGCGTGCGCCGGGACGCAATCCCACGACCTCGGAGACGTGACGGAGCTGCGTCAGGTAGCGCCCGACAGCGCCGCAGATCATGGCATCGGCTTCACCCCGGCGCAGCAGCAGGCCCGCGAGCACCGTCGAACCATTCCGCACCACGCGCTGCGCGTGCGACGGCGAAACGCCGCGGCGCTCGACGAGGCGGTGGTACTCGTCGGCAAGCTCCGGCATCCGCGGATCGGTCTCGGGATCGACGATGTCGACGTCGACGCCGACTTTCAGCCGCAGGCCGAGATGCGGCAGCATCCGCCGGATGTTTTCGCGCCGGCCAATCAGGATCGGATGCGCGATGCCCTCGGCGACGAGCTGTGACGCCGCCTGCAGCACGTACGGATGATCCCCCTCCGCGAAAACGAGCCGCTTCCTGCTCTCCTGCGAGGCGCGCTTGGCCGCATCCATGATCGGCTTCATCACGAAGCCGGAGCGGAACACGAAACCGCTGAGCTTGTCGCGGTAGGCGTCGAAGTCCGTAATCGGACGCGTGGCGACGCCGGAGTCCATCGCCGCCTTGGCGACCGCCGGTGCAATCTCGATGATCAGGCGCGGATCGAACGGCTTCGGCAGGATGTACTCCGGCCCGAACACGAACGTCTCGGCGCTATAGGCCGCGAGCACGACGTCCGAGGCCTCGCTCTCGGCGAGGTTCGCAAGCGCCGTCACCGCCGCCGCCTTCATCGCCTCGTTGATCGTCGTCGCGCCGACGTCGAGCGCGCCGCGGAAGATGAACGGGAAGCAGAGGACGTTGTTGATCTGGTTCGGGTAGTCGGTGCGGCCTGAGGCGATGATCGCGTCATCGCGCACGGCCTTCACTTCCTCGGGCATGATCTCCGGATTCGGATTGGCGAGTGCGAAGATCAGCGGTTTCGGCGCCATGCTCGCGACCATCTCGCGGCTCACGATGCCCGCCGCGGAGAGCCCGAGGAAGATATCGGCGCCGGCCATGATCTCGGCGAGTTTCCGTTTCTTCGTTTTCTGCGCATAGACCTCCTTGTAGGGGTCCATCAGCGTGTTGCGGCCCTCGTAGACGACACCGTCGATGTCCGCGACCCAGATGTTCTCGCGCTTGACGCCGAGCACGCAGAGCAGCCCGAGGCAGGCAAGTGCCGCCGCACCCGCGCCCGAGCAGACGAGCTTGACCTCAGAGATCGGCTTGCCGACCAGCTTGAGCCCGTTCATGATCCCCGCCGCAACCACGATCGCCGTGCCGTGCTGGTCGTCGTGGAACACCGGGATCTTCATGCGCGCCTGAAGCTGGCGCTCGATCTCGAAGCACTCCGGCGCCTTGATGTCCTCGAGGTTGATGCCGCCGAAGGTCGGCTCGAGCCGCGCGATGGCCTCAACGAACGGGGCGACCTCCAGCTCCGCGACCTCGATGTCGTAGACATCGATACCGGCGAATTTCTTGAAGAGGACGGCTTTGCCTTCCATCACCGGCTTCGACGCCAGCGGGCCGATATGGCCGAGCCCGAGCACCGCCGTTCCGTTGGTGATCACGCCAACCAGATTGCCCCGGGCTGTGTAGCGGGAGACGGCGGCGGGATCGCGGTGGATCTCCTCGCAGGCGAACGCCACGCCCGGCGAGTAGGCGAGCCCCAGGTCGTGCTGGTTCGCAACCGGCTTGGTCGCGTGAATGGCAATCTTTCCGGGCGGATCCGCCTCGTGGTACTCTAGGGCGTTGCGCCTCAGATTGTCGTCGGGCATAGGCCGTTGGTCCCCCTGTCGATCCGGCAGCCCGCATCTTTGCCACAGAACAGCGGCGGAGTGCCAATGTCATGCGCACGCGAGGGCAAAAGTTCTGCTTCTACAATGCCGCACCCTCGGGGCCGCGTCGAATTGAACTTGCCGCCCTGGTGCTGCTCGCGATCTCGGTGCGGCCGCTCACGGCGGTCGCCGAAGAGCAGCCCTCCGGCCCCGCCCCGGCTCAGGTATCCGAACCCCAAGGGTTGCCACCGCCCAATTTTCCCACCTCGCCTCACCGCGGTGTCATCGACGGCTGGACCGGCAAACCGATCCCGTGCCGGTGCCGCTTCGAGGGCAAGCAACTCGAACTGGGCACCATCGTCTGCATGAATACGCACGTCGGCCCGGTGCTGGCGCGCTGCGACATCGTCGGTAACAACACCTCCTGGATGCCGAGCCGCGAGCCCTGCACGCCCAAGGCGGGGAGTTGAGGAAATCCTTCTCCGCGTAAGCACTGGGAGAAGGAGGGGCCTCACCCCTCAGCTGCGAACACCAGCACCCGGGCCGGGTCCACTTCGATGCCGAGATCTGCCCCGCGGGACGGCACATCGCTTTCCGACACCATCGCCTTGATCGGCTGGTCGAAGCCTTGAACCGCCATCTCGACCAGCGCCGCATCACCCAGAAACTTGACGTGCAGCGCGCGGGCCGGATGCCCCTGCCCCTCAGGCAGAAGGCGAACGCCGCGCTGGCGGATACAGAGCACGCCGTTGCGTGCGGCCGCAGCGTCCGCCGCCATTGGGAAGGTCCCGAGCGGTGTCACCAGCGCGCCGCCCGTCACCGGCCAGGCGATCTCGTTGATTTCTGAGAACAGCCGCGCGACGAACAGATCCTTCGGCTGGCGATAAAGATCCTCGGCCCGCCCAACCTGGATCACGCGTCCGGCCCGCATGACCGCGATCCGGTCGCCGAGCCGCATCGCCTCTTCCGGATGGTGCGTCACGATCATGCTGGTCGCCCGCGTCTCGCGCAGCAATTCGAGCGTGCCTTCCTGCAACCGCTCGCGCAGCTGGATATCGAGACCGGAGAACGGCTCGTCCATCAGCATCACCGACGGACGCGGGACCAGCGCGCGGGCCAGCGCCACGCGCTGCTGTTCGCCGCCGGAGAGAATATGCGGATGCTGGTCCGCGTAGCGCTCGAGACCGACGCGGGCGAGCAGCGCCAGCGCCTCGCGCCGCGCATCCGCGGCAGGGAGTTGCTTCAGGCCGAAGGCGACATTCTGCGCAATCGTGAGATGCGGGAACAGCGCGAAGTCCTGGAACATCAGCCCGACGTTGCGCTGCTCGGGCGGCACGAAGCGCTCGGGGCCAGCGACTTCCTCGCCATTGACGAGCACGCGGCCCGAAGTCGGCCGCTCGATGCCCGCCGCGATACGCAGCAGCGTCGTCTTCCCGCAACCCGACGGTCCAAGCAGGCAGACGACCTCGCCCGGTGCGATGTCGAGATCGGCGCCATCGAGCGCGACGGTATTCTCGAACGTGCGGCCGACATTGTCGAAGGTGAGCCGCGCGGCAAAGGTCGACGCAGCCCGCGTTGCCGTGGGACTACCCGCAGCCGCTGGCTCGCCGCCGTCTGACGGGCGGCCTCCGACTTTGGCCATAAGATTCCTGAAACTCAAACCGCCACCTCGATTGGCCGCGCGGACCAAAGCGTCGGACTTCAAATTCACGCCCCGCCAGCCGCCGGCTGAGGTGAACCGAGAGTCCGTTACTCTAGAGCGCGTCAGCCTTTGGCGGAATCACCGCCGTCGAGCA